>JBLHJZ010000064.1:0-12309 GCA_047619515.1 Saprospiraceae bacterium
CTGAAGGACGCTGATTACTATGATAATTATCTCCGAACATAGCCATGGACACCTCCATTCGCTACCTCCAAAATTTCTTTTTCTGTCAAATAATTAATGTCTCCCTGAATGGTTTGAGTGAGGGCAAAAGCTGCCGTTGAAAAATTTACTATATCATTAATGGGCCAGTCATTTATTATTCCATGAAGGGTTGCTGCAGCAAAAGCATCTCCCCCACCCAATCGGTCAACAATCCGAGTGGAAAGTGCAGGGCTAAAATAATATTGCTTTTCTTTTTTAATCATCCCCCCTAATTGATTATCATCGGCACTTTTTTGCAAACGCATCGTCATGGCTATCCACTCAAAATCGCCATAATTTTCGAGTGCATCCGCCGCTTGTTTAGTCGCTAATTCCAGGCTTGAATAATCATCAGTAGTTATCGTTTGGATATCAAATACGTCAAAAGCAGATCCAACATTTGCGAAAAGCAGATCTACAAATGGTAATATAGTTTCAAATGAATGTCTGGCCTCTGCTGATGTCCAAAGTGTTCGTCGATAGTTCAAATCAAACAACACTTTTATGCCCTTCGCTTTTGCTATTTCTAAAGCTGTTTTGATATTATTTCTACAAATTTCAGAAAGTGCAGGTGTTATCCCTGTCAATACAAAATAATCAGCCTGACTAAATATGACTTCCCAATTTTTTTCCAAAATTCTAGTATTCGAAACAGAAGAATTAGCTCTATCATAAGTCACCTTTGTACCACGAATGGAAGCACCATGCTCAATAAAATAAGTACCTAATCTTCCGTCATCCAAAAAAACAGCTTTGGTATCAATGCCGAATGACTGAAGAAATTGATTGGCTGCACGTCCCAATGGATTTTGGGGTAAAGCAGATACAAAAGCAGTTTCATACCCAAGCAAAGCCAGGTCAGCAGTGATATTGGCCTCTGCTCCAGCAAAAGCCATTTTCAAAGTTTCTGATTGCGCTATCAAGCCGCCATGTTCAAAAGGCGTCAGACGCAATAGTAATTCTCCGTATCCGACAATCTTTTTATTCATTAGGCTAAGATATATACCCAAGTTCAAAAATCCAATCAATAGCGCCTGTCCTTTCAATAGTTTTACCGAAGTATCTGGTTTTGTTATAATTTAAAAATCTAGGCAACACTTCTGTGTTTTCAAAATTATTGTTGAAGACTATAAAAAATTCAGTAAGTTAAATCAAAATCCTGCTATAAATGGAGCTAAGTGGATTCTTTTCGGATAGTTTAAACGGTGGGATTTTAAAGAATTTTCTAATGAATACAAATCAAAAAACGACGCAACTTTACCTGCGCATATTGTACACTCTACCTCGGAGAGGTCGCAGTATGACCGTAAAGTAGGTAATGATCATTTAAATTGCTGCAATTTTATGCTAATCTATTCTGTGGGTAATCAGTAGAACTTTGAGTTCCGGAAGCACTTCCACCTACCAGTTCCTATTACTAGAACAGCTATCTAAAAATCCTGATCCAAAATATCCCCACTCAACTGCAACAACTGAATCTCAATAACTTTTGCATCATATTTTGCAGTGTTATAACTAATAGCCGCATTGAGCAGATTGAGTTGTGCCTGTCTGAATTCTACGGAATTTAATTGCCCGCTTTTATAGAGTTCTTCGGTACGTTCAAAGTTGAGTTGATTGGTAGCAAGGCTGCTGTTTTCAACTTCGAGAATCAGTAAAGCATTTTGATAGCTTTCCCAGGCATTGGTGATGTCACGTTCGAGTTCTTCCAGTAATTGTTGGCGGGAAATCCTACGGCTTTGTATGGCGATATTGGTGTTCTGCTTTCGGACTTTTCGGATGCCACCGTCAAAAATATTCCAGGCCAGATTGAGGCCTAAACCGAATCCCCGACTGTTTGAGCTAGTGATAAAAGCTTCTGCCGCATTATTTTGATAACTAAAACTATAGGAGGCACTCGAACTTAAGGTTGGTTTTCGTTCCGCATCTAAAATCTTGAGATCGTAGTTGTCGATCTCCAGGTTTTTATCTGTGATTTGGACTTCTATATTTTTTGTATGAACAGCCGATAAAAGATTTTCGAGCGATAAGTTGTCCGTATAATTGACCTCAGTATTCACTTCAAACTCGGTTTTCACCGCTCTCCCCAAGATCACATTCAGGTTGCGTTTTGAATTGGCTAAGCCTTGTTTGATATTTAGAAAATTGATGCTATCCCGTTGGATATCTACCTCCGCATTTAGAACATCCAGTCCAAGTCCCTGTCCGAAATCGTATCGATATTGAGCACGGAGCAAACGCTGGCGGGAAAGATCCATCGTCTGAGTCTGTACGGATAAGTTTTCTGTCAAGCTGGCTACCTCATAATAAGCATTGAATAATTGAAGGAGGTTGAGTTCTATGGTCTGGCGAATTTCGAAATCGGAAAGTTTTACCAGTTCTTTTAATTGTTCGAGATTAACATCCCGTCTTTTGTCTATCAAGGTATAATTGGCAGTTACGGAGGCATTACTGCCCCAGGTAAAGGCATTCTTAACGTCGGCTTCCGCTCCTGAACTAAATTGCTGATGAGAGCCTCCCAAATTGGAATTAGCACCAGCGGAAGCATTGACCTGTGGCAAATAACCATTGAGTTCCTTACTGGTATTATTTTCAGCGATCAGGCGATTATTTTTTGCGACTTTAATACCATAGTTATTGGCCAGCATGATCTCAAGGGCTTCGGCCTGGGATAAGGTATTTTGAGCGATTCCAAATGAATTTAAAAGTAGTCCTATTGCCAGGAAGCTAATTTTTAAAATCATTTTATTTGCTATTGATCTTATGTACATATTCTGTTTTTTTATCAACCAAAAAAGATGCAAACTAGGACTCAAGCACTGCGGCTTCTTCTGATTCCTGTTCGCGAATAGCGCGTTCCATTTCTTCCTTGGATGGTTTCACACCCGTCCACAACCATCGCCTGCCTACTTTCAAAGAGTTGTTCACAGACAATAAAAGGGGCAGCATCAAAAGGGTAAGGAAGGTTCCGAGAAAAATGCCATAGGATATAGAAATAGCCATTGGGATCAGGAATTGTGCCTGTCTGCTGGTTTCCAACATCAGTGGTGCCAAGCCTGCGATCGTAGTCAGGGAAGTAAGGAAAATTGCCCGGAACCTGGACTTAGCGGCTTGAAAAAGTGCATCATCAAAAGACATTCCTTCTTTTAAATAAATATTGAATTTGCCGATCAGCACTAAGCCGTCATTGACTATAATCCCTATCAGCGCGATGATGCCTAACCAGGAAAGTATGTTTATCTGAAAGCCATGAATGTAATGTCCCCAAGCTACCCCAATTAAGCTAAATGGTATCATGATAAATAGTAGTAATGGCTGCGTATAAGATCTAAAAGTAAAAGCAATAATTACATAGATCAAAAGAAGAATAATGGGTAATACTTTTTTTGCAGAAGTAGCCACTTTTCCAGCCTCCCGGTTTTGACCTTCGTAGGAAGCTGTAACATTAGGGTATTTAGTAAAAATAGCTGGCATAATATCTGTTTGAACGAGCGCCATCATATCGGTAGCACTTTCTTTGGCATCCTTGAGATTAGCCTCTATTTTTATCTCTCTTTGCCCGTCCAGGTGGTTGATCGCTACTTCTCCCCTTTCAATCTTATAACTGGCAATTTCAGATAAAGGCACCCGGTTTCTAGAGGGGGTCACGATCCACATTTCGTCCAGGTTTTTTATAGAATTCCTTCCACCCTGCTCATATCGAACCCATACCCGGATCTCATCTCTTCCTCTTTGAAATCGCTGGACAGATTGTCCGAAAAAACCGCTTCTCACTTGCGCCATGACCTCATTTAAAGTCAGGTTGAGTAAATAAGCATTGTCCTTCAGTTTTATTTTAATCTCCTTGATACCGGCAGGATCATTATCGGTGATATCTTTCAATTGAGGCATTTCCTTCAGTCTTGATTTCAATTCCTCTTTAGCCCCTTTGATTTCTTCAATATTATTGCTAGTCAAAGCAACGGAAACTGGTTTCCCTCCAAAGTTAGAACCGGAACCAAATTCAATACTTTCCACCCCATAAATAGTCCCTACCATCTCTTCAATGGCATTAGCAATATCTAGCGAAGGAGCATCGCGTTCTTCTCCAGGTAAAAGGTTGACGGTTAAGGTTGCGGATGAAGTACCCGGCCCAATCTTCCGGATAGTATTTACCAGTACATCTTTATTACCGGACTGGCGTTGGGCAAAATCTTCGTTTACTTTCCAGGCTGCTGTTTCAATTAGGGTAACCAAAGAATCTGTAATTGCAACACTGGTCCCCTGTGGCATTTTCAAATTGATACTGACCTGATCACTTGCGATAGCAGGAAAAAAAGTCGTTTTGATTATGCCTCCTCCAATACCACCAATTGTCAATATAAACAGGGCCAGCGGGATACCAAAGCCAAGTATTTTATTATCGAGAAAGAAACGCAATACTGGCGCATAGATTCGGTCGCGTAAAAAAGTCATAAACCGATCGGCATATTCATTTATTAAAAAACCTTTTGCTCCTTTTTTCAATGCCCTCGAATGGGCAATGTGAGAAGGTAAAATAATCAGCGCCTCAATGAGAGAAATAGCCAGTGTCAAAATAACGACAGTGGATACTTCACTAAAAAACTTTCCTATTCTTCCATCCAGAAAATAGAAAGTCGAAAAGGCTACTATAGTGGTCAAAATAGCGGAAACAATAGGAGGTACCACTTCCATGGTTCCATCAATAGCTGCCCGGATCGGTGTCTTTCCTTTTTCATAATGATGAAAAATATTCTCTCCGATTACAATCCCGTCATCCACGAGTATCCCGATCACGATGATCATTCCAAATAGGGATAATACATTGATCGTAATAAATTCTGGTGCAAAGATAAACATACCGAAAAATCCGAAAGGTAAACCTATAGCCACCCAAAATGCCAGGCTGGGTTTTAGAAACAAGGACAATAAAATCAGGACTAAAAAGATACCCAGGCCGCCGTTCTCCATAAGTAACTGCGTCCGTTGGTATAAAGTAATCGAAGCATCCCGGGTTACGTTGAGTTCGATATTATCGTATTGCTGGTTATATTTTTCGATATAGGCATTCACCTTATCTGCTGCAGAGATCAGGTCTTCATTATTAGTGGTAAAGACGCCAATCTCGATAGCGGTATCCCCATTATAATATATCCGGTCAGGAGATTCCGACCAGCGATCTTTTACGGTGGCTACATCTTTTAGCCGAATGATATTACCCCCAGGGCTGGATCGGACAACGATAAAATCCAGCTCGTCTCCATAATAAGCGCGATTGTTTGCCCGGATTAGGTATTCCTCTGTGTCCGTTTTAATATTACCGCCGGTAGTCAAAATATTAGCATTAGATACTGCTCTGGCCACTTCAGAGAAGGTGAGGTCAAAGGCTCTTAAATCTTTTTCCCGAACTGCGATTTCGATCTCCTCCTCCGGAAATCCGTTTATGACCAACTGCGAAATCCCTTCCATGGAACGGACATCATTTTCGACACTCCGGGCAATCTTTTTTAGGTTTTTTAAAGAGACCCCTTCGCCACTGACGGTAAAGGATATTGCCTGGTTCAAATTCTCTTGCTTGGCGACAACAGGGGGCTCCATACCCAGCGGAAAATTTGGTACCCGATCCACCGCATTCTTTACATCAGCAAGTACTATATCTATATCAAAATCCTCGAAAGCTTCTACTGTTATAGTAGCGGAGTTTTCAGCAGACCTGGAAGTGACCCGGTCAATCCCAACTAAGCCACGGAGATTATCTTCAATTTTCAAAACGATTCCTTCTTCCATTTCCTCCGGAGAGGCCCCGGGATAACCAATCGAGATAGTTATAATGTTCGATTCATTTAAAGGAAAAAAGGAAGACTTTAAACTCATTAGTCCTAAGATTCCAAATATGAATACCGCTATCATCATGACATTTACGGCAACAGGAAACTTTATAAAATAGGTTATTATGCTTTTCATTTCAATTTTTATTTAGATATTCCCTATTTCCCTTCTTCAAACAGAGAGACCTTCATCCCTATGTACGCTCCTGGTACTGGTTTGGAAAGAATTTTTGTTCCGTCGACCAAGCCTTTGACGACCACTGTCTTTTCTTTAAAATAAACCGGGTTGACCTGAACGATATCCAATACGCTATCTCTCAATACATATAATTTATCTTCATCGAATAATAATTTCCGATTGACTTCATAGGTATCTTTTTCTTCTTTGGCCGTGACTTCCGCTTCCAGATACATTCCTTCCCGAAGGTCTTTGCCGGATACCTGAATAAAAACCTGTATCGTCTGGGAAGCGGGATTTACCTGACCATTGATCCGGCTGACTGCACCTGTCCAGGATTTTGTATGATCTGTATTATGCAAGCTTACTTTTTTTCCGACCTGCAATAGCCCTGTATATGCGTCGTTGACCCCTACTTCCAGTTCATAGACCGCCGGAGAAATAAACTCCCCGAGTTTTTGTCCAGCACGTACCACCGCACCACGGGTTACCAGGGCCTCCGTCAATATACCATAGAAAGGCGCCTTGATGGTATATTTGGTCAATCGCTCTTCCAGATTTTTAATATTATAATAAGCCGTAAGAATATTTTTACCGGCTATAAACATTTTCTCTCTTTCGTTTACCGGTTCGGGAAAATCGCTCAAGCTTGCATTTACATCAAATGTTTTGGCATAAGCTTCCCAACTGGCAAAAGAGCCCTCATAATCTAATTTTAGATCGGGTAGAAAATTGACGATCTGATTGTATAAACTACTCTTTTGGGAACGGATATTCGCCCGGTGTTCTTCGCTATTAATTTTAATTAAAGTAGCGCCATTCTTATATTGCTCACCCGGTAAAAATGACCGCCCTGTGTTTTCAAAAACACCCTGTACCTCAGCATATAATTCGATCCGGTTTTTCGCCATCAAATTTCCACTGGTCTTAATGGAAATAGGTGTACTGCTATTGGTGACCGTTTCTGTAAAGACAGCAGTGATGACTTTCTTTTCTCTGGGCTTGGGAGCCTGTTTTTCGGCTATCATCTTTTTGGATACCTGGACAGCGCCCAAAACAAGGGCTATACCCAATACAGCCAGAATAATCTTTCTTATCATAATAAATTAGTTTGAAGTGCAACTATCTTTAATCGTTGTTATATTATCTTGTACTTTTTTCAAAATATTAATCAATGCTTTGATTTCTTTATCGGTCAAACCAGCTTCTAAATCCTTTTTAACTTCTTCCATTATAGGAAAGGTAGATTCGAAAATTTTCTTGCCATTTTTGGTTAGAAAAATGCGGTTCACCCTTTTGTCCATAGTATCCGGAATCCGAGCTACGAGGTGATGCTTTTCCATGGTATGGATCAATCTGGTCAGAGAAGTCTTGTTTCTATTGGTTATTTCAGCGAGGTCGTTTTGCATTAAACCATCTTCATAATATAAAAATTTCAATAACAGCCACTGCTCAATCGTCAGGTTTAAGTTGTATTTTTTAAACTTTTCAGCAATAAAAATACTCATACATTTACCCGTTCTTCCTATCCAGGGCAGTATCGACATTTCTATTTCCGGTAACTTTTTCATAAAATGTGCGCAAACCTAAGTAATTTTAGATGCACGTGCAACTAAATGAATTAAATTCATGAATTAAATCAACGAATAGGTAAAATTACTCCATGAAGGAATAAACAGATGGGAACAGTCTTTTGTTAGAATGGTTCATTTGGGTGGAGGGTAAAAAGGCAATCCATGAAAACCTGAAAATAAGTGCTACTTTTTATTTTTCATATCCAGCGCCACATCAATAATCATATCTTCCTGGCCGCCGACCATTTTTCGTTTACCTAATTCGACCAAAATGTCCCTGGTATCCAGGCCATAGCGTTCCGCAGCTCTCTCGGAATGCAATAAAAAACTAGAGTACACACCCGCATATCCCAGAGAAAGGGTTTCGCGATCCACTCTTACTGGCCGGGTTTGTAAGGGACGAATTAGATCATCCGCAGCGTCCATCAATTGAAATAGATCCGAGTTATGTTCGACGCCCATTTTATTGAGTACGGCAATCAATACTTCCAAAGGCGCATTGCCGGCTCCGGCTCCCATTCCGGCCAGAGAAGCATCGAGTCGATTAGCTCCATGTTGCATCGCGACGACAGTGTTCGCTACGCCGAGGGATAAATTATGGTGGCAGTGGATACCTATTTCCGTTTCGGGTTTTAGAACTTCCCGGAATGCTTTTATCCGATCTACCACGCCGTCCATCAAAAGGGCTCCAGCCGAGTCGGTCACATATACACAGTCGGCACCGTAGGATTCCATCAATAATGCCTGTTCTGCCAATCCTTTGGGATCGTTCATATGTGCCATCATCAGAAAACCACCGACATCCATTCCTAGTTTTTTGGCTGCCTCTATATGCTGAGCCGAAATATCCGCTTCCGTGCAGTGGGTGGCTATCCGGACAGACTGGACACCGAGTTGATGAGCGCGTTCCAGGTCTTCGATCGTGCCGATTCCCGGTAGCAATAAAGTAGTCAGCTTAGCATGGGTCAACTCTTCGGCAATACCTTCCAGCCATTCCCAGTCGGTATGTGCTCCGAAGCCGTAATTAAAACTCCCTCCTTTCAGGCCATCACCATGGGATATTTCAATGGCATCGACCTTGGCTTTGTCGAGTGCTATCGCGAGATCACGAATTTGCTGTTTGGTATATTGATGCCGGATGGCGTGCATGCCGTCTCGTAGGGTTACGTCCTGGATGTAAATCTTTTTGTTCATTGCTTCTTAATTATACTTGCTCAAAAATAAATGCCCAATTTAGTGACTTTGTGAAATTAGTGTCTTAGGGCTAAAAAATAACCACTAAGACACACAGATCACTTAGAAACACTAAGATCAATAGGAAATTATATTTTTGAACATGATTATTTTCTAATTATTAATAGTAAAACTTACGGTCCTAACCCGCTGACTTAACAGACCGTCTTCCATTTTCTCGGCTAATATCATCTTTTTAGCCATAGGATTCTCAAAAACCTCTTGCATATTCCTAATTAATCCTGCAGGTACATTGGCCTTACTCAAAGCATCAATCAAATCTAGACTTTTAATATTGCTTATAGGTACTTCCAAAATTTTATTTAAATCAACTCTGTTTTTTACTCTCTTTGGGTTAGTGTTAAATTCCTTATTATCGGAAAGTAGCGGAAGCTTTAAAACTTTACATAGATTGATAAACTGCTGTTCGGTACCAACTGCAAGTACAATCGGTTTTTTATCGCTAGTATAAAAGATATCTCCATAAGGAGCAATATTCGGATGCTGGCTTCCCATTCGTTGGGGGATATGATTTTCCATGAGCCAGTTGGTAGCCTGATTGGCTAATGAAGCGATAGCAGCCTCATAGAGTGAGGTAGTGATGAAACTCCCCTGCCCTGTTTGGTATCGTTTCAATAAAGCAATCAGAATGCCTTCCTTCAGTTGATGGGCTGCCATGAGATCAATAAGCGCTACTGGCATTCTTACCGGATCTCTTTTGGATTCACCGTTCATAAAAAGAAAACCGGTCTCTGCCTGCAATACGATATCAAAAGCTGGTCGGGAGCTATCTTCACCGAAAGAAGTGAGATTGGCATAGATGAGTCGGGGGTTGATTTCTTTTAGGGTTTTATAATCGACGCCTAATTTTTCGGCTGAACCAGGGCGGTAATTGGCAACTATAATATCGGCTTCCTTAATCAGTTGATAAAGTTGATCCCGATCTATTTGCTCTTTTAAATCCAGCATCCATACTTCTTTGTGCCAGTTGACGGAACAGTAGTAGGCGGAGTAGTTTCGCTCTTTTGATTCACTGGATAGTTTCCAGCCACGGGTAACGTCACCGGCGGTGTTTTTGTTTTCGATTTTGATGACCTGGGCTCCGAGTTCGGCGAAGAACATGCCTACTGCCGGGCCTGCGAGGACGCTGGCAAGTTCTATTACTTTTAGGTCTTTGAATATTTGGTTCATTTAGTTAATTTTATCATGTGGTGTGGTTTTTACCTTGTAGTGTGATTTTTACCACATAGATCACATAGGAAGTTTCACATAGAACACATAGAGAAACAAGTAGAATGATATACTTCCGTAATAATAATACTTAACTACTAAAGTAAAATAATATGGGAAGAAGAGTTAATAAAAAATTAATAAATGACATTTCTTATGAAATAATTGGAGCTGCTATCGAAGTTCATAGAATCTTGGGACCTGGACTACTTGAAAGCAGTTACGAAAAAGCTTTAATTCATGAATTACATTTACGAGGTTTACAAACTAAAGCTCAACAAGTTATTCAAGTTCCTATGTGAAGCTTCCTATATGTTCTATGTGGTAAATAAATCCTATAAGGGAAAAATAACGCTAAATGAAAATACTGAGTCCAATACAGACAAGATCTCTCGACGCTTCCACCATAAAAAACAAGCCCATTTCTTCCATTGACTTAATGGAAAGTGCTGCTATGGTTTTTACAAACTGGTTTACGAAAAAATTTGATTACGAGCATAATAGCGTTCACATTTTCTGTGGTCCGGGTAATAATGGCGGTGACGGCCTGGCCATCGCTCGTTTGTTGCATCATGGCTTTTATAATGTCCATATTTATCTATGTAAAATCGGGAAGCAAACCTCTCTGGATTTTGATGAAAATCTAAATCGACTACCCAGACACGATGCCATTTCTATCACAGATATTAAACCGGGAACCCTTCTCCCGGAGCTTCCAAATGATGCGATCTTGGTGGATGGAATCTTTGGCTCAGGACTCAACAGATCCATCGAAGGATACTGGGCTGATCTGATTGAACATCTTAATGAGCTGGAAGTAATACGGGTAGCCATTGATATTCCATCTGGTTTATTTGCAGATCAACACTCTGAAGGGCTCGCTATATGTGCCCATCAGACTTTTAGTTTTGAATTACCCAAATTAGCTTTCTTCTTCCAGGAGAATTATCTTTTTGTCGGGCACTGGAAATTCCGAAGTATTGGCCTGATGCAAAGCTATATTGATGAGTTGGAAAGCAGCAATTATTATATCGACATTAAGCTGGCTAAAAGCATCTTTAGAAAGAGAGGTAAATTCGATCATAAAGGCACTTTTGGTCATGCGCTACTGATTGCCGGAAGTTATGGGATGATCGGAGCGGCATTGCTGAGCACCAAAGCAGCATTGCGGAGTGGCGCAGGACTAGTGACTTTACACACGCCTAAGATAGCTTATACGATCGTTCAGGGAAATATTCCCGAGGCCATTGTCAGTATTGATCCAGAGGAACATTTTATTTCTAAAATACCTGATCTGGAAAAATATAGCGCTTTAGGTATCGGGCCAGGTATTGGTAATAATAAACTGACTATCAGTTTTTTACATGATTTAATTAAAAGTTATACTTCATCGATTGTTTTAGATGCTGATGCTTTAAATATCATTGCTAAAGCGCCAGCGTTATTTAACCACCTCCCAAAAGGCAGTATCCTGACGCCTCATCCCAAAGAGTTTGAAAGGCTATTCGGGAAGACGAAAAATGATTTTGAAAGAAATGAACTACAGCGAACTAAATCAAAAGAATTAGGGGTTTACATTATTCTAAAAGGTGCACATACCTGTATCTCTAGTCCTAATGGGATTTGTTATTTCAATGCTACGGGTAATCCAGGAATGGCAACAGCCGGAAGTGGCGATGTGCTTACCGGAATGATTACCGCTTTACTTGCTCAAAATTATAGTGCCAGGGACTCCGCTATTCTTGGTGTATATTTGCATGGATTGGCTGGTGATTTAGGGGTTCTTGATTTGGGAAGTGAGGAGGCTTTGATTGCTGGGGATATTGTGGAATCTATTGGTTTAGCATTTAAAAATTTAAGGGAATGATGGTTTCTCCTATGTCGAAAAGGGATAGATCCGACGGAGGGGTGATAGGGATAGATCCGACGGAGGGGTCGGATAGTGATAGTTCTTCCTTTGGAAGAAAGTGATAGTTCTTCCTTTGGAAGAAAGTGATAGTTCTTCCTTTGGAAGAAAGTGATGGTTCTTCCTGCGGAAGAAAGTGATGGTTCTTCCTGCGGAAGAAAGTGACCAGCAGTGTGCTAAAATTATAGCTTGAAGGTTTGATATAAAATAACTGTGGCGCATTGGGCAATTTGCCAAATTTAAAATTTTGACAATTTAAACACTTAATAATATGAGTAAACCTATCATTGCAGTTTTAAC
>JBLHJZ010000065.1:0-12171 GCA_047619515.1 Saprospiraceae bacterium
AATCATAAGAGAACGTTCTGTAAATCCGGCATATTCATCTTTCGCATCTATCCGCATTTAGCAACCTGAGGATCACTCCTGAATCATCCCTTCATATAACCCGCGAAGCTTATCCAATTTTACACTATTTAAAAAAGAAGAATAGGAAAGGTAAGTTACTAAAAAACGAATATCAGTCATCCAGGGTGGAAGATATTTCGGGTCTTTTAAAAGCCCTAACTTTTTGAACGCGATCATGTCGCCGATATCTTGCAGATCGAGCTTGCCGACAAAGAGTAAGGGTAAAACATCTGCCCGGCCGGCAGAAACCACGACCCTCAGGAAATTATGCACTTTGAGCAATCCTTCCAGGTAAACAATATCCTTTGTAAACGGCGCCTTGCCCGTGATCACTCCACCCCTGAATACCCGCCTGGTATTTTCAAAAGCCTGATCAATGTTGACAGACCTGGTTTCGTAATAGCGATATACTTCTATAAAGTCCGCACCGTCAATTGCCATCTGAATGGCCACTACCCTGTCGGATAATCGACGCAGCCGGTCAAGGTCAATATTCCCCGAAATAAATTCTGCAAACACCGCCAGACCTTCCTGCATTTTTGTCGTTCCCGGATAGGCTGCGGACAAGATTCTCAAATTAGTCTGGGCATGTCCGTTGATCGCAGTCGCTACGTGGATGTAGGCTTCGTGATTTAATAACTGGCTTATGTCCCTGTCTGAGAAAGTAGCGGTACTTCGCACGGTAATTTTTGTACGACCTGCAATGACTTTTGAGGAAACGGATTTACTCAACAATATTTTCGGGGCGTTTTTACCGAACATTTTTAGTACAGGTTCGGTCATTTTGTCCACGAGTTCCTGGGCACTGAATTCCGGAATGTTATCAGGTTCGATTCCCAAGCGGTCAATATTATCATACATTCGTTCAAAATGATTTGCTAAATCCAGCGTAGTCGTCTCACCATCAGGCAATAATTTTTCAGGACTGCCATATAAAATTTTTGAAAACAGAAAAAAATCAGGACTCCCCAACGTGGCCAACAGCATAGCACTATTCTCCAGGTTGTCAGCAATGCGAGTACCCCAATTTTCAAATGAGCTACCGGAAGGGATGAGTTTACGGGCATTTTTAATTTCTACCAAAGCTGGATTGGCGTCGAACTTCGGGTAACTGACTTTTGGTAACTTCTGCGCTTTGCTTTTAAAAAAAGCCTCTTTTACCTTGACATTCCAGTTGATTGCCGTTAATACTCTTATGGATTTTGAAGCTTTGTATAACTGATCACTTAGTGCTTTTATACTTTTTTTATCTGTATTGCTCATGCTTATGTTTTATTCTTCCTCCTCAAGATCTTCCTCCTCAAGATCTTCCTCTAAATCGTCAATAATTGACATCACCCAACTGATAACTTTGGGGCTAAGATATTTTGAAATACCCGCTTTTCGACTTGAACTTTTCAAGACGCTTATTCTTTTATAGCCAATGTTCCTCTCCGTAGCCAATTCTATATATTCTTCCCATTCTTCATGAGAAATCATATCAAATTGACCCCGTAAGATATCCAAATCTGTTGGATCGTTTATATCGTATTTCGGCATAGTTCATTAGGTATTTATAAAATAGTAATAATGATTATTCATTGAATAAGTCTGGTGCATTTCATTTGTCATTTATGCAGGGACAGAGCTTCCAGAACTCCGCGTTCTGGAAGCTCTCCACGTTTTATGACGCGGTAAAGGGAAGCCAACAGCTAAAAGCCACAAATAGGTCACACACTCCTATTATTCTACCAACGCTGGGATCGGAGATAAACTAAACTGCCGGCCTTTGTATTTTACCATTTTTGAAATAGCTTTGACTTCCTCCATAGATTTATTATTTATATTTTCAGGAAGCCAGCCGACCAGGTAATTCTTTTTACCGTCTGTCAGTTCGTAAAGATAAAATTCTTTGGATTCAACCAAAGCATACTGGAATTTTAATTGTCCGAAAACAGCAATAAAATCCCGAAGTATCCGCACTGATTCTTTGGCTTGGGCCTTATTTTCTTTTAGGGTATAAAAACCTGATGAGTGGTAGGCAAACTGACAGGGGTTCTGACCTTGATCATCTAATAACTCAAAAACATTTGCACGGTATACCCCCATCCTTGACATCAGTAAAAGTGCCCTCGTAACATAAATACCTTGGGCCGTTTCGCCGACTGCGGTGGCATTGACCTTTTCTTTGCAATCATTGCGGGTATCCCAGCCGTACTCTGAGGCATAAATTTTCCTGGCATAGGGTGGCATATTTTTATTGGCCCAGGCCCAGGCGTTTCGGGCATATAAAAAAGCACTCGAATTTTGCTCCGGTGTAGCAATTAACCTTTCTTTAAACCAGCCCTTAAATGGACGATCGGACAAATCATTCGGATAATTGTGAATATTGATGCCAGCCAATTGACATTTGCTTTCCGTATTGAGCCGGGTACCAAAATAATCTTTCCAGTTGGCTCTTTCAAAGTTAGCGGCTTTATCATTTTCTTTATGATTGCCCTGGAATGCAGCGGGAAGTAATTTGATTAAAAACGCTTCTCCATAATAAGATTTAAATCCTTCGACAAAACCTTCCACTATTTTTTGGTAGGTTTCTGCTTTAAAACCCCAGGGTTCATTTCCGATTTCCAGGGCTTCGCAAATTTTATAAGTACCCTCTTTGGGAGCATAAGCTCTCGCAAATAGCATCGCATAAGCTTTGGCAGAAAGCCGGATATCTTCTCCCCAATCTTCCTCCCTAAACCATTGATTAGGGAAATTATATTGCGCTTCTATATCTTTTGGAAAATTTCCGCCAACCGTCGTCAGTGTGATCTGCAAATGACCATTAAACTGCTCAGAGACATTCTTTTGATAAATCCAGTTTTGATTCAAATAATTATCGTAGACATTATAGAATCCTGGTTTTAAATCTTCTTCCACCAACACTTCCAGGTGCTGATCAAAGTAAATGAGCTTATCCCCCTCATTATATTCATTTCTTTCCAGAGGTTTACCATTTATATCCACCAACAGTTTCAAGCGCTTAATATCTTTAGGATCATACTTTCTTAAGGTCTTTGGGTCATTCCCATTGGCCTGTCCAATGCCGTCATCCCAGTAATCTTTATTCATAAAATGAAAGGTACGGGCATGCGAAAAAAGGGAGGAAAGCTCCTTTATTTCGGAAAAATGGCGCTCATTACCTCTATTGACATTCACCCCATTGAGTTCAAAATAGCTCGGGGCAACACCACTGTATATTTCATTTACGGTAGCCGGGATATCAATATCCATTGGATTGCCTGTAGCTGGGATATCATTATTTTTTTTGCAAAAATCGGAAGATAGTTGTTGAGAAACTGCCTTTGATGTAAAGGGTTTATTATCGAGATTACAGGCAGTAGCTAACAAAAATAAAAATAAACAGTAGCTGCAAAATTTAATATTCATTAATCTGTATTTGACAAAATTTTGTTTAAATATAATTAGTAATTTTTTCAAAATGGAAAAAAAATGGAAAAAAACTAAACTGATTTGTTAGCAAAAACGTAA
Source organism: Saprospiraceae bacterium (assembly GCA_047619515.1). Lineage (GTDB taxonomy): Bacteria > Bacteroidota > Bacteroidia > Chitinophagales > Saprospiraceae > JAHDHW01. The sequence continues at coordinate 3,574 of JBLHJZ010000065.1, forward strand.
AATATAAATACAATAATTGTAATCATAATTTGGATAAGCAAATAAAGCTATTGGCAATTATTGTCAACAGCTTTATTTTTACTAAGGCTCTATCCTTTAAATCAAAGTCATTAATTCCAGGGCTTCAAGATTTTCCTTGTCTATTTTAAGTACTCTCTTTAAAAGCGCCTGAGCAGATTTCTTATCTTTAAAATATAGCCGGATCGCCGATTTATTCAATAATGCCCGGATATAATCAGGATCGAGTGCAAGTGCCTGATCATAGAGTCTTTCTCCTTTTTCCATTTGTTTTTGGTTCACATACAAAAACCCAAGATTAGTCAAAGCTACCGGCCGTTTTGGGTTTTCTTTTAAAATAAATTCAAAAACTTGTTTTGCTTGTGGTAATGAACCCAGCGCCAAATAATTTGCACCAAGTTTTCCCTGGAATTCCAAATTAAATTTACTGAGTTGTGTCGCTTTTTTATAGTACAATAAGGATAGTGATAGATTTCCATTTTGGTAATAAGCTTCTCCAATTTGGTATGCTGTCCAGTCCACGGAAATCGTTGCAGCAGGACGCTTAGCAGCAATCTTAGTCAGGCCATTATAATCTTCCCTAGCAAAATAATAGTGAACCCAGGTATTAAATTTCTTATCCTCGGTAGCACTGGATCGGGTCAGGAAATAAAACGCAGAATCCAAAATTGCAGCAGCCTGTACATTTTTATCAAACATAGCAATATAACCCTGGGCCATTTCAAGGTCTTCGGGATTTTCTTTAGTCAGCATTTTTAGTCCCAGAAATCTAGTAATTTCCTCTTTGTCCTGCTCATTTATTTCCCGTTTTTCAAAATCAGTAATTCGACTAATATGATGATCCGTAATCCGGATATGGGGTATATCAATACTTGAGGACGGAGGCATATGGCATTTCACACAGTTATCTCCGTTGGCGTCTCGCGAAGCCATGGGAGCAGAACATTTTGCCAAATTCCTGGATTGATGGCAATTGATACAGGAATTATTAAATCCTTGTTTTTCTGCGGTTCGGACACTATGATGCGGATTATGACAGGTAAGACAAGTCAGGTCATCAGACATCATATAACATTTACTCAAGCGCAAGCGATCTGCCTGCGAAGCCATGATAAATTGCTCGTGGGAGTTCGTATATCTGGGCAGAAAAACATTCATTACGGTCGAGAGCTTCAAGCCGGGTTTGAAATCAAAAAAAGTCTTCCCTTCTTCCAGCACCGCAATTCCCTGAAGATGGCATCGCTGGCAAACATCCATTTGCAAGTCTTTTGACAAATTTGCAGGGTTGACGATCGTATAATCAATGTATCGGGAGGTATCAACAATATTTCCTGCTAATTTTTCTTTGACATGGACAGCTCCTGGACCGTGGCAGCGCTCACATTCTATGCCCGTTGGCATTTGCTCGTACTTGTTTAGTGATTCGGGCACGGCCAGCGGATACTGATTATGACAAGTGATACATTCCGTAGTTAAAAATCTAGAAAATCTATGATTTTCTTTATCAAATCCGGGAGCCATATCCCAGCGCTGATCCTGGGAATAGTAGGTAATCGGTGCCTGGAATAAATAGCCGTTTTCTGAGATAATATGGGAGTTGGTATGATGTCCTGAGCCTATGATATAATCAATTTGCTCGACCCGTTTGTGAATGGTATCTTTTCCTAATAAACGATATTCCATGATATACATCGTATCATTTTTAAAATAAGGCTTATAATAAAAATCCGTCTTTTCATCATAGACCAGATCATCTTCGCCAAAAGAAGCGTCGCTTTTTTCTGGCGTTGCTTTCCCAAATGATTTTCCCATTCCCGTTTCAATAAAGGTATTATATACGTTTGCATGGCAGGAACGGCAGGTTTGCATCCCTACATAGGCAACGGAATCGGGAAGATTGAGATAGGTGTTTTCCTGAATATCCACTTCCGATTTATTATTATAATAAACCAAAACGCAAACTCCGAAAACCAATAAAAGGTATATTATTCTTTTTTTTATCTGCACAAATAAACATGGACTTCGATGCGCTGCACCTGATTTAATATAATGTTTAATTCCAACCAGACACACCTGTCACCTCTCTCCCCTGATCACGGGTGTGCCGCGACCCAAACTTCTCCATCCTCAAAAATCTCTTTCTTCCAAATTGGAACGGTTTCCTTCAAAGTATCAATACAATATTGACAAGCCTCAAAGGCTGCTTTGCGGTGAGGAGTGGAGACCGCGATGATTACAGCTATTTCTTTGATCTCCAGAACGCCTACTCTATGATGAATCGCTATTTTATCAGCCTTCCATTTGAGCTTTGCCTGCTCAGCAATTTTTCGCATTTCGGAAATAGCCATAGGCTCATAGGCTTCAAATTCTAGCCGAAGTACAGGTTTGCCATTGGTACTATCCCGGACAGTCCCAACAAAAATTGTTGTCCCGCCAGTTGATGCCGAGGATACAAGATCGGTACACTCCTGGACAGAAATAGGCTTATCTTTTATTTGAATATCAATCATTATTCGTTTTCTATAAGAAGTATCAAGAGAATTTTTCTTGTTCAAATATACGGCTAAAAATATGACCCGTCTGGCCAGCCAGACCTTCCTTCGCCTCCGTAGTTTTATATTTTCACCGCAGAGAGACGCAGAGGAGCGCTGAGAACTTATTCGAAGACCCGCAAGCACTCCTTCGATAAGCTCAGGATATGATTAGAAAGGATACATTCCTAATTCTTATCCTCCACTAACCGGAGGAATAATGACTACCTCATCATTTTCATGGAGCATATAGTCGTCCTTTTGGTATTCCGTGTTTACAGCGATTGAAAGTGATTGCAATTTTTGAAAATCAGGAAATTGTCCGCATAAAACCTTTTTCAAAGAACCGATATCGTTTCCTTCTTCCATATCAACTTCAATGGTCTGCGCCTTGATGATGTCTTTGGCTATGCCGAATGCGAGGATTTGTATTTTCATTTTTTAAGGTTTTTTGTTAAAAAATTACCCATTTCCTCCCAACTCAAGGTGGCACATTTCAAGCGACCGGGAAAATCTCTGGCAGCTGCAAAAGCCAGAAAATCATCTTCCGTATTTTCAGGAATTTCCTGGTCGGGCTTTACCGTATTTAGAAAGGAATTTAGAATAGATTTTACTTGTTCGGGAGTCTTTCCTTCTATTTTTTTTACCAAAACAGAAGTTGATGCTTTTGAAATGGCACATCCAAAACCATGAAAGCTCAGTTGGGTGATTTTATCATTTTCAATATCAAAATATAATTTGAATCGATCCCCGCATATTTGATTATAAGCTTCAAGTACATAACTTGCCTCTTCCCTTTTTTCAAAATGGGAAGGATCATTATTGTTTTTCAAAATGACAGACTGATAGAGTTTTTTTAATTGTTCATTCATTTAAAAAATTGTTGAATACCCTTCAATGCATCTACCATTCGGTCAACTTCAAAAGGGGTATTATAAATAGTAAAAGAAGCTCTTGTCGTTCCCGGGAGTTCTAAAAAATCCATAACAGGTTGTGTACAATGATGACCTGCTCTTACTGCAATTTTCTCTACACCAAGAATCGTTGCTACATCATGAGGGTGTATGCCTTCCAGCACAAATGATATAATCGATGTAGAATTATCAAGAGAACCAATTATACGTAAACCATTGATATTCAGCAATTTATTTATTGCGTAAGTCCGAAGATTCTTTAAGTACTTTCTGATCTCCTTTTTATTAAAATTATTCAAATAATCAATAGCATATCCCAAGCCTATCACGCCGGCAATATTTGTAGTCCCCGCCTCAAAACGTTGGGGCGGATCTAAAAACATCGTTTTCTCAAAGGTCACGTCTTTGATGATATCACCTCCGTAATTAACCGGTGCCATCTCTGACAAATGGGCGGTTTTCCCGTATAGGATACCAATTCCCGTTGGTCCAAAAACTTTATGGCCAGAGAATACAAAAAAATCTGCATCCCATTTCTTTACATCAATTTCAAAATGTGCCACGCTTTGGGCACCATCGATCAAAACAGGAATATTTTGCTCATGGGCTATCTCAATCATTTCTGCAATTGGATTGATTGTGCCGAGACTGTTTGACACATGAACCAGCGCAACCATCTTGGTACGTCTTGTCAGCAAAGCTTTAAAAGCATCTTTGCGAATTGTCCCATCCCGGTTGATAGGGATAACTTTCAATTTTGCGCCCCGGTTTTTACAAATCATCTGCCAGGGAATCAGATTAGCATGATGTTCCATAAAAGAAATCAAGACCTCGTCTCCTTTTCTTAGGCGATTGGCTAAAAATGAAGCGGCTACTAAATTAATCCCTGCAGTAGTTCCGCTCGTGTATACGATATTTGAGGGAGATTCGGCACCAATAAAATCGGCTACTTTTTGCCGGACAAGTTCATATTTTTGAGTGGTGGAAGCCGCAAGACCATAAATACCCCGGTGGATATTAGCATTTTCATTTTCATAATAATTTGAGATGCCTTTAATGACTACAGCCGGCTTTTGGGTAGTAGCTGCATTATCGAAGTAGATCAAATCAGGGTTATTGATAAAAATTGGAAAATCCTTTCGTATGTTTACTGGGTCAAGCATCTCTATCGTTTGCTGTTCTTTAATTCTTGGTCAATAATTCTTTTTTAGGTAAGTCTTCAGTTAGCAATTCGTGTTCTGATTGAGCGTCAGAATACAATAATAGAATATTTTATCCATTAGTTTAAAAAGAATTGATTTTATTCTTTAATTTTAAGTTTATACTTGAATATAGGTATTTACAAAACAAAGCCAATCAACAAAACAAAACAGCGCAAAATTAAATCTAAAAGTCCAAAAAAGGCAAAAACATGCTATACGACAACCACGGAAGAGTGATTAATTATTTAAGACTTGCGGTGACGGATCGATGTAATCTTCGGTGTTTCTATTGTATGCCGGAAGAAGGGATCAACTATATGCCCAAAAAGGAACTATTGACCTATGAGGAAATGGAACGGGTGATCCGACTCATGGCTGGTCTTGGGGTCAATAAAGTCAGGATCACCGGAGGAGAACCTTTTTTGAGAAAAGGGATGATGGATTTTATCAAAACCCTTAATAATATCGATGGGATTGAAAAGCTAAACGTTACCACCAATGGTACGCTAACCAAAGATCTTGTCCCGGATTTTAAAAACGCGGGTATCTCTTCTGTCAATCTTAGCCTGGACAGTCTTGATGAAAAGCGGTTTTTTGATATCACCAGAAGAGATAATTTTGGGACAGTAATGGATACTTTTTACCAGTTGCTCGATCATAAGATCACTACAAAAATCAATGCCGTAGTGATGAATGGGCGAAATATTGAGGATATTATCCCTATGGTGGAACTGGCTAGAACTCATCCGGTGAGTGTTCGCTTTATTGAAGAAATGCCTTTCAATGGCACAGGAAAGGATGCGGCTCAAATCCCCTGGGATTTCCCTAAAATCCTGGCGCATATAAAAGCGCATTACCCTGATTTGGAAAAAATAGAAGATCCTAAACATTCTACCGCTTTCAATTACCAAATCCCGGGTTTTAAGGGCACTTTTGGCATTATTGCGGCTTATAGCCGTTTGTTTTGTGGTTCCTGCAACCGTATTCGGTTGACTCCCCAGGGTATGTTGAAAACCTGTCTTTATGATGATGGCGTTTTTAATCTAAAAAATCTGATCAGAGCTGGTGGTTCAGATGAGCATTTGAAAGCTGCGTTCCTTGATGCACTTGGTCATCGGGCCAAAGATGGATTTGAAGCGGAGCAGAATCGCAAATTTGATTTCCCGGTTTCGGAGTCTATGGCGACTATTGGAGGGTGAATTGTTTAGGATTTAGGAATGTTGCGAAAAATATCCAATACTGAATGTCCAATAATGAATATTGAATGAAAGCCCTGCGTTCAGTCTAAGGGACAGGTTACTAATAACTGTCTGCTTTATACTTGTTCTTTTGACCTTATACTTCACACAAAAAATAGCGTATAGAACCACTATTCCCTATTTTTTGTGCTTGTCTAAAGCCAAAATAACTTCGCCTAAATCGGACACTTATTAATACCCTATCCCTAAGTGTGTTATACTTAAGATTCATTTTCTGGAATGGCCTCTAATAAAAGCATGAAAAACGGAAACCCATTCAATATTGGATATTCGAGATTGGATATTCAATATTCTTAGAAACACCTTTAAATAGTAATAAGCATATGATAAGTGTTGAGGAAGCTACGCGTATTATTTTTCAGACCATAAAAGATTTTGGAATAGAAAGTGTTTCTCTGGATGCAGCAGTGGGAAGAATACTTCGAGAAGACTTATATGCTGACCGAGATTTTCCGCCTTATGATCGGGTCACGATGGATGGTATTGCCATGGACTCCTCTGCTTTTGACACCACCCATAAGACTTTCCGTATAGCAGGTGTAGCTGCGGCCGGGGCTCCTCAGATGAAGCTGCGTAATCCTGCTGAATGTCTGGAAGTGATGACTGGTGCGATCTTGCCGGAAGGGACAGATTCCGTAGTCCGGTATGAAGATTTAAGTATAGAAAATGAACAGGCTAGTATTAATCTGCCACAGATTAAAGCAAGGCAAAATGTGCATGAAAAAGGTTCTGATAAATTAGCAGGATCCTTGGTTGTAAAAAGTGGCATTAAGATTTCACCGGCAGAAATTGGCGTAGCAGCTACCATCGGGAAAGCGAAAATAAAGGTGAGCCGTCTTCCCCGAAGTATTATCATCAGTACTGGAGATGAATTAGTCCGGGTAGATGAATCTCCCCTGCCCTACCAAATCCGGCGGTCAAATGTTCATCGGTTATTGGCTACTTTGAAAACTTATAATATCCATGCTGATACTGCACATCTTGCAGATGATCTTGATGAAGTGACCGATCGATTAAGGGCGATACTTGAAGACTATGAGGTGGTGATAATAAGTGGTGGCGTATCCAAAGGCAAGTTTGACTATTTGCCAGAAGCGCTTGAAAATATCGGCGTCGAAAAGTTGTTCCATAAAATCAGGCAGCGTCCCGGCAAGCCATTTTGGTTTGGCCAATCTCCACATGGCGCCAGGATATTTGCACTGCCCGGTAATCCGGTGTCTTCCTTTATGTGTACACAGATATATTTCGTGGATTGGCTAAGACAATCTCTTGGGCTTCCGGCGCAGCAAAGACCTTATGGGGTTTTACAAGAAGATTTACATTTCAAACCTGATCTGACTTATTTTGCCCAAGTGAAGGTTGGATACAATGATAAAGGTCAAATATTGGCGAATCCGGTGATCGGTAATGGTTCCGGTGATTTAGCGAATTTGGTGGATGCGGATGCTTTTATCAGGATTCCGAGGGGAAAGGATTATTTTGAAAAGGGAACCGTTTATCCTTTGTATTTTTTCAGGTAATCTTTAGTTTGGGCTCTAAGGGATTTTATTTGGTCATCAATTTTAGAACTCGCAGGTTTCTAAGCTAATGATTCGTTTCGAATAGAACCTGCGAGATCTATCGACCAAATGATTTCATCTAGAACCTTAGTATTCACTTTGCGCTTTACTAGGCTCTCTGTGTCCAATCTCCCCCTAAAATCCTAAGTCCATCATACCTCCCATCTCTTTTTCAAATTTTTCAGGTGTCATTATTTCATATCCTTCGGGAATATCAAAAGCTGTTTTTTCGACTTTCTTTTCGAAAGTTTGAGCAGTGATGGTAACTCCTATTCCTTCTGAAGCTAATATAATTTCCAATGGAAGACCTTCCAAGCCCGGAAACATATCCTGCGCCATTTTTACCATTGGGTTTAGTTTTTTAGCAACATACATTATAATAGAATCATTAGTCTTCTTATCTACCAAAGTTGCTTTTATACATTTTTCACCGGCGATTTCTTTGATATCAGATTTATCGTAGGTGATATCGAATTCAGGCTTTTCAACTTTTGCTTCCTCTTTCTTTTTCTCCGTCTGGTCTACCTGTACCTTTCTGCCCATCATATTCATGAGTAAAGTAGTGCTTTCGGTGGCTGTCTCCGTAATAACGTCCATGGTGATCATCCCACCCATCATTTGGATATTCATTTTGGTATTGGCTTGATTGAAAAAAATATCGATCAAGGTACCTTTCATCATCTGAGCTTCCATACTCTCAGATTCAATATTTGTTACTTCATATTGGATGTGTCCTTCATTGAGTGATTTTTGAGCATCCACGGACGACAATCCCAAAACTAAGAAAGTGACAATTAGTGTAATTCTGAAAAATGTTTTCATACTTATTTTAGTTTTTAATATAACAAAAAACGTAAAAACTATAGGAATAGCTTCTCTCAATTTTCCGTTTATAGGTTAAAAAATGAAATCAAAATCAAAGTGTACTTTTCTTTAGTGCAGACATTTAATTTTTTGACCAGGCAAAAAGAATACGTAATAAAGATATTTAGGGACAGGTTACTAATAACTGTCTGCTTTATACTCGTTCTTTTGACTTTATACTTCACACAAAAAATAGCGCATAGAACCACTATTCCCTATTTTTTGCGCTTGTCTAAAGCCAAAATAACTTC
>JBLHJZ010000066.1:0-12144 GCA_047619515.1 Saprospiraceae bacterium
AGCTACTTCGCTATTAACCTGGAATTTCAGGTTTTCCTTGGAACTTAAAGGGTTCGGAAATATTTTGCAATCTTCGTATATACATTCATTGTCTATAGAAATTGTCGGAGAGTAAGCAAAAGGAGGCCAGGGGCCAGGAGCGATTATCTTAATCCGGTAATAAACCTTAGTTACTTCGTGCAGGTTTTTATCAATATACTGGTAGTTGAGGTATTCTGTCAGCATTTCCGGGTTGCCCTGTATTTCGCCGGTATAGATAAAATCCAGGCTATCGTAACTATACTCAATCTCATAGGTTTCTGCCAAGGTACCAGGGGGCATGGTCCAATCAAGGATGATCTCGCAAAATTCATTTTGAGAAATACTCATCGAACTAAGATCAGGAATAGCGACCCGTCTTTCCGCCGTCGTGAAAAACCCATAATTAGTTACCCGGTTATGCGTTGTCAGGCCGATTACCAGAGAAGCAGAGTCAGGTTCAGAAGGTATTATTTTCCATATATTCTCCCAATGTACAATTTCAAGTGCACCGGGATTATCGAATAAATTAGTTGACGCATCATAAGTAAGGCCGAGCTTTGGATTAGCTGAACCTTTAAGCCTTTTTAAATCCCAGAAGCCTTCTTCATTGACCTCAAGGATATCATACTCTCTGGTATAATTGAAATAAGGGTAATGCGTATATTCCATCAGGTAGACAGAAGAATTTTCCATATCCAAAATGGAGGCAGGACGATAATCTCCTTCTTTTCCAACAGGAAAAACAAAATCATTGGCGCCGGTCTTTAAAGCCGGTCCATTGATATGGGAAAAGGTATTCCCATTACTGGTCGTTGCTCCTTGTTGGAATGAAACCATTTGATCTGAGTTGGTTTCAACGATACCATCCCAAAAGTTCATATTTCCAAATACCCTCAAATTAGTCAGGCCGTCAAAGCTTAAACCATCCGGGTTATCCACCTCTACATTAAACATATCCAGGGTGTCGAATAAAGTCACCGTTTGTGGCTGAAATCCAATAAACCGGAAAATCCCGAGCCCCGGATTCGTAACCCTGACTTCATTGAGCAAATTGCCGGTCAGGCCAATATCACCCTGGTTTAAAAACTGAGAAGAATAATTGGAAAGGCTACCATTGATATATACCAATTGGCTGTCTTTGACGGTCAGGATGCCATCATTGACTACCGTTACTTGTGCATTCAAGCCGATATTCGCTAAAAACAGCAGCCCTGCTATAATTTTAATCAATTTTCTCATGACACTTTAATACCGTTATAATTATGCCAATCTTGTAAATTTATCAGTTACGAACCCTAAAGCTTATATGTCTGTTCATAAAGACTTTTTTACAACCTGTAGAGCAGGTAATCTGCTCCCACCAGGTGACATCATCATCTCCAAATGCAGCACCCAAAATATCCAGATCACCATCGCTATCTACATCAGCAGCATAAACTCCAGCTGCAACTCCAAAATTGCCATCAATAGTATTCTTTGTAAAGTTTTCAGCACCATCATTCTCCCACCAAGTGATATCATTATCAGCATCTGCTACACCTAAAATGTCAATATCACCATCGCCATCTACATCTACAGCATATACATCCCAGGCTCCATTATAACTACCGTCAATGGTATGTTCGGTAAAATTTTCACTGCCATCGTTCTCCCACCAGGTAATATCATCATCAATATATGCTGCCCCCAATACATCAATGTCTCCGTCACCATCTACATCGATTGCAAATACTCCTACTCCACCAGCGAAAGTACCCTTAATGGTATGTTTTGTAAAATTCTCTGAACCATCATTCTCCCACCAGGTAATATCTTCATCATAATCCGAGACTCCCAACACATCCATATCCCCATCTTCATCCAGGTCGATAGCCATCACATCAAATGATCCATCGAAATTGCCATCAATAGTTCGTTTAGTAAAATTTTCGCTGCCATCGTTTTCCCACCAGGTAATATCATCATCATAATAAGCAGCCCCCAGAATATCCCAATCCCCATCATCATCAACATCTTCTACTTCAACAGACGCAGCTCCATCAAAAGTGCCATCTATCGTATGTTTCGTAAAATTTTCTGAGCCATCATTCTCCCACCAGGTGATGTCATCTCCGTCAAAAGCTGCTCCAAATACATCAATATCGCCATCTTCATCCAGATCAATGGCTTTGACATCCCAAGCCCCATTGAAATTATTATCTATCGTGTTTTTGGTGAAATTCTCACTGCCATCATTCTCATACCATACTATATCATCATCAACTGAAGCAGCAGCAAGAATATCCATATCCCCATCCTCATCCAGATCGATAGCGAAAACGGCTTCCGCACCATTAAAATTACCATCTACCGTATATTCCGTTGTTAGGCTTTCTTCACAGGTCGAACAATTATTTAATGTATTATTTTCATACCATACTATCTCATCTCCATCCCAACCCGCTGCAACTACATCTAATTGACAATCCCCATCAAAATCACCGACATGTACGGAGCATGCTCCATTTAAATTGGTATCAATAGTACGTTTAGTAAAGGATTCGCTGCCATTGTTTTCATACCAAACCACATCATCTGCACTATATGCAGCGGCTAATACATCTATATCCCCATCACCATCCAAATCTTCAGCATAAGCCCATTCAACCCCATTTAAATTAGTATCAATAGTACGTTTAGTAAAGGATTCGCTGCCGTTGTTTTCATACCAAACTACATCATTATCAGTTTCCCCTCCCGCTAAAACATCAATATCTCCATCTTCATCAAGATCAACACCCCAAATTGAATACGCTGAACCTAAATTAGCATCAATAGTACGTTTAGTAAAGGATTCGCTACCATCGTTTTCATACCAGACTACATCATTGGCGTCATCAGCCGCAACTAAAACATCCATATCTGTATCCCCATCTACATCCATCGCATGAATGGATATAGCTCCATTTAAATTGGTATCAATATTACGTTTAGTAAAGGATTCACTACCATCATTTTCATACCAAACCACATCATCTGCATTATATGCAGTGACTAATATATCTATATCACCATCACTATCTACATCTATTGGAAAAATACCTGTAGCCCCATTTAAATTGGTATCAATATTACGTTTGGTAAAGCTTTCGCTACCATTGTTTTCATACCAGACCACATCATCCGCCTTAATACCTGTAGCCAAAACATCAATATCCCCATCTTCATCTAAATCAATAGGTCGTATTTCCCATGCACCATCTAGAGATCCATCAATTGTTCTTTCCGTAAAATTTCCTAAACCATCATTTTCCCACCAGCTAACATCATCATCTTTGTGCGCTGCACTTACAATATCAGTATCACCATCACCATCCAGATCAACAGACCATACCATGCTGGCTTCGTCGTAATTAGAGTTTATGTTATATTCTGTAAAAGTGGGCTGCGTTTGGCCGATAAAACAGGAAAAAAGGAAGAAAACGGTACTTGTTATAAATTTCATTATGGTTCTTTAACTACAAAAACTACATTAAGAACAGAACAGTTATCAGTAGGTACTGAATCGATATCGTAAGTCAAAACACCTGCGGCACTTATGCTTAAATTGCTAAAAACAGTATTGTCATAGTCTGTGACGTAATAATACAATTCTGTTTCGGTGTAGGTTGGAATAACAGCAGGTGCGCCAGAGCTAACTATTGCCGGAGCTCCAAATAAATTTATATACTGCTGATGCAAATCCAGTGTAAGACTGGTACCTGTTGAACTGGCATCAATAACTAATGCCGGGGGGTAAAATATTCTGGAAGATTTGGCTGTATTCATTTCAATAATATCACCGTCAGCTTCTACTCCTAGTAAATAAACCGCAGTCGTATCTTCATAAGCGCCAGTTCCATAATCTGAAAAGCGGACGTTTCCACCTTCTACATCCAGAAATGCATCAGGTGAAGTAGTGCCGATGCCAAGGCTTCCAGATGGCATCAGGGCAATATCATCCTGATTGGTAGTTGTACCATCATTCGCTACCCCAATTGTCAATAAACTGTTCTCGTTTGAAGAACCATTACCACTTCCATCGTCACTATAAGAAATATACCCATAATCGCTGCCACTGTTCACATTACTTTTAAATACTATCGAACTTTCTCCTCCACTATCGCCATGTTCTAATACTATTGTTCCATCACTTGCGGATGGTATTGTACCCGTCGATTCATATATATGCAAAGGTGCAACAGGTGTAACATTCCCTATAGCAACTAAGCCATCATCCCTAACAGAAAAAGCTTGAGTTCCGTTGTCCAAAATAGTAAAATCACCTGATCCTGTTAAATCTAATTCCAGATCATTTGCTCCAAAGGTTACCGTTCTGTCACCGGCAAGAGCTCCATCTGTACTATAAATATTTCCACCTCCTCCAGCAACTATCTCATCAATAGCTGCCTGAGTAGTGATAGCTGTTAGACCAGAGGAACCATTGTCATAGGAAACATTAGCAGCACTAAGAGCTATAGGAACAAATGAAGCACCGTTGTATTGTAAAATTTCATCGGTAGCAATTGAGCCTGCTGACACATCCAATAGATCATTTAATAAGCTGGTGGAAGCAGGTGTGGCTCTCACTCTAAACCAGGCACTTACCCTTCCGGAAGTACCACCAGCTGATGCAGAAATCGTTGTGAAATTAGCAATATCCCCGGCTGAAAAAGCAAGTGGTGTACCAAAAGTATTGTAGCCATTTTCTGTTCCTGATGTTTGTACCTGGTAAGTCGATTGGGACGCATCCGTATTTTGAACAATTCGAACAATGGTGTTCGCGCCATCTTCATGATTTAATGACATAGCAAATAACTCACAATCAATAGGAATAACAACCCCATCTCCATTTGGAGTATTATCACCATTTCCGAAAGCCCACTCATAATCACCAGCCGCCAGAGAGTTGGATTCCTCCGCCCAAATATTGAATATAGTATAACCATTATCCGTATCCTGAGGCACAAAACTACTGCCATCCCAAACCAATAAATCGCCACTAGACGGTGGAGTAGTCGTGATATCCACATCCGAGTGAACATCTATCGAACCATATATATCCGGTTCAATTTCTGCAATTGCAGCCTGAACATCCGTGGAGGATATCGTCCCAACTGGTGTAAATGGTACTTCAGAAGCGTTTTGATCGTCACTTACCAGTACCCAAACTGAACCATCCCACTGATAATGTTGATCAGTAGCTTGGACAAAAACTTTTTTACAGGAATAATTGCTACCGGAAGGGTCAAAAGCATTCATAGCGACCACTGTGGTAAACTCACAAGTGCCCCAGCCGCCATTTGCCTGACCTAATAAGGCAAAAGAGGATAATAAAGAAAAAATTAAGGGGATAATTTTTTTCATTAGTTTATCAAATTCGAAATACGCTAAGCTTTTCTGAAATTTTTATTTGTTAGGTAGTTTTCTCTTTTTATTGTGAAAAAACCTAACAAACATATTACAATTATTAATCATTAAGAAAAAACTATGCCTGTTTTTAAGACAGAGATTATCTTATAACCATGAAAATATAATTGTAAATTTTTAGCTTGGTAAAGAGTGTTATTAGTGTTGTTTTATTTTTCATCTAAAGTGTCGTTAACTTGTATATTAAGTACAACTCTATTCATTCTAGCAAGGGCAAAACTTATTAATTGATAATAAATTTTGGCCCCAAAGTTAGTACTTGTATTAAAAAGTTTTCGAAGCAAAACAATAACGCTTCACTTCGAAAACTTTCAACGTCAAGTTTACAAAGTGTTAGTTACTAATAAAGAACAACACTCCAAAATCCGCATTGGCAGGCAAACCAAAGGTATTCAAATCGGCTGCTCTGGCAACACCACCTGAAGTACCATCAACTGCTGCTGCTGCTGCTACTAAGCCCGCTTGATTGGCAACTGTTGGAATATTCTCCATATTCACCAATACCGTTGTACCATCCGTTAAGGTCAATTCCAACTCACCTGTAGCGGTAAAAGCTGCCGCATCAATTACACCTTGCCAGGTTAGGTTTCCTGCACCATCTGTGACCGGAACAAAACCATTATTGCCTATCGTATGTGCACCATCCAATTCAACCACATAAGGACTGGCTACCGTACCGGCACCTGTTACATTAACACTATTGGAACCATTAACATCAGTAGTCCCATCTATGACAACAGCATTGGCAGTACCATCTTCATCCGTATAAGTTAAAGTATGGGTACCTGAAGTCCACGTTAATGTCGTCAGTGCTTCTGTGAAATCCACCGTATATACACTTCCCACATTCGTTACGGTGATATCATTGATACCAACAACAGAAGTTACCGTTGAAGTCACATCTACAGCAATCCACTGATCCACACCGGCAGTACCTGCAGGATCGAAGACATACATAATTTGAGTAGCGCGATCATAAGCTATATTAGCTTCATTAATCGATACATTCCACAATGCGACAACTCCATTAGGGTCGGCATCGACAAAAACCACACCTGCACCACCTTCAACGGCTTGTGCCATGACGGTTGAACCAAGAAGGGCAAAAAATCCAAAAATTAGCAATACTCTCTTTTTCATAATACTTGACATTTCGTTTGTTTTATAAATAAATAAATAAAATAATTAAATGCTTAAATATATAGTAAGGTGAAACCACCGGGACTATCTCAATAATTATTTGCAGGTTATCGTTGTTGTTATACTGACGCTAAAGTTTTGCTGACTAACATTTGGCGTCATGCATACTTTAACTTTAGATCAGTATATACCGATTCGAAATTCTATTTCGTCGTCGGTGTATAAAAAAATATACCTGACGCTTCGATGAACATCAGGTATATAATGGCTCTTTTAAAGAAGAGCATAAGGAAGAGCGCTTTAGGTTAATTCATCCCGGGGTGTAGCGTGACGGTACATCCACTACATCCAAAAACTCCTTTAGGATCAGTCCAAAACGAATCTCCGTCTACTAGCCCTGCATTTCGTGCCTCCCCTACGGACTTAAAAGTTCCTTTAGGCAATTTGTCTCCTAAGGCTAATAGCGCCTGGTAGACATTTAGTTCGGCGGTACCGTCATTATCAAAATCGGTATTCGGCAAAATCGGCACTTCTGCGGCATTCTGCAATTCATTGGTAGGGTCGAAGTCAAGGTTATCATAATTTGACATATAAGTAAATAAACTATCAATATGTAAATAACGAACAACCCCCGTAGCCGGGTCAACCACCAATAAAGCAGAGTCTCCTTGCATTATTTGATTTAAATTTTCAATTCTAAGCGGATCCTCATTTGTATCCGTTGGTTTAATATGTAAGGTATTAGTCGGATTTTCAGTACCTATACCTACCTGTGCCTGAAGCTCAGAGAAGATAACAGCTGAAAAAAAGCATACCAATACAATTAAGTTGGTCTTCTTTCTCATGGAGTATGTATTTTTAAACATGGTTTACAATCACATCTTATCGAAAAACTATGCCAGTTCTAATTATTTGAAAAAAAAATATACTTTTATTTAGCAATTATTATCTACATGAATAAATCCTGTTATATATTGATAATAGTCATGCCCGCGAATTGTTGTCATAAACATAACAGTATTGGTACTTCTGGAAGTTTATTTTTAAAAAGGTGTAAGCGTAAAAAAAATATAGTTATATTTTAAACGGGTGCCCATTCCGCTTCAACAAGTTTGTACCTTGTACTATATCTCAAACTAATTCTATGAAAAAAGTAATCCTCGCATTTTTTATGTTTTGTCTATTTACTACCTGCCATCAGGAAAACAGGCAAAAACTCACTATAGCTACCGCCGCCAATATGCAATTTGCGATGGAAGCCCTGAGTACATCCTTTACCACAGAGACAGGTATTGAATGCGAAACTATTATTGGTTCCTCCGGAAAACTTACGGCACAGATTAAGCAGGGCGCTCCTTTTGATGTTTTTATTTCCGCAGACATGAAATACCCGACAGTATTATATAATAGCGGTATGACTACCGATGCGCCTAAAATTTACGCTTACGGAAACCTTGTACTCTGGACGACAATCCCGGACATTCCTTTCCACAATTTTGCAAATTGTATCTCCTTGCTAGCTTCCGACACCATACATCATATCGCCCTCGCTAATCCTAAAACAGCGCCTTACGGAGTGGCTGCAATAGAAGTGTTAAAACATTATAAGCTCTTCGAAAAAGTAGAAAGCAAATTAGTATTCGGCGAAAGTATTGCCCAGACTAATCAGTTTATAACTACCCAGGCCGCCGAGGTCGGATTCACGGCAAAGTCAGTAGCTCTATCTCCCAAGATAAAAAATATAGGCCAATGGGTTGCTATAGAATCTGATATTTACACTCCCATAGCCCAGGGGGTAGTCATACTCAAGCAAGCTGAAAACCGCCTCCCTCAATCCAAAAAATTTTATAACTTTCTCTTTTCCGCAAAGGCTAAAGAAATTTTAGATAATTTTGGCTATGATGTTAAGGACTGATTTTAAATATATCCACTTGTCATTTTGAGTGAGTGATAACGAATCAAAAAAATGATAGACTGGGAACCACTAATACTAACTTTTCAACTTGCATTTATCACCACGCTGATACTGTTGGTCATTTCAGTGCCTATTGCCTACTGGTTAGCCTATTCCAAATCGAGGATCAAGCCGGTGATCGAAACGCTGGTAACTATGCCATTGGTACTTCCTCCAACGGTACTGGGTTTTTACTTATTGGTTGCTTTCAGTCCTTCCAATGCTTTTGGTCAGTGGCTGGATGAGTGGCTGGGGATACGCCTGGTGTTTTCCTTCACCGGGCTGGTTGTCGCTTCCTTAATATATAGCCTGCCTTTCATGGTACAACCGATTCAGTCGGGTTTCTCCAATTTATCCACCTCCCTCAAAGAGGCTGCCTATATACTCGGGAAGTCAAAAACCACCACACTTTTAAAAGTATTGATCCCAAATATCAAACCCTCATTGCTTACCGGCATTGTCCTCGCCTTTGCTCATACTATTGGCGAATTTGGCGTAGTGCTGATGATCGGAGGAAATATCTCAGGAAAGACTAAAGTAGCTTCCATGGCTATTTACGACGAAGTAGAAGCGCTGAATTATGCTGCTGCCAATACTTATTCACTGATTTTATTTGGCGTGACCTTCTCAATACTACTTATCGTTTACTTAGTCAATGGAAAATATTTTTCCCCTTTAAAAAGTTGAACCTAAAGCAAGTTTGTAACTTGCATCGTCATAATAAATCAAAATGATCCAGCTCTCCATAAATAAGACCCTCAATTTCGCGTCAGGAAAAATGCAATTAAGTTTCCAGCTTAATATTGAGCAGCATACTTTTCTCACCCTTTATGGGAAGTCCGGAGCCGGCAAAACTTCTTTGCTAAGAATACTAGCGGGATTACTCCGGCCCGATAATGGCCTGATCATCGTCAATGGCACTACCTGGCTGGATACTGCCAATGGAATCAATCTTCCGCCCCAAAAAAGAAGTATTGGTTTTGTATTTCAGGATTATGCACTATTCCCAAATATGACGGTCAGGGAAAATTTGGAATTTGCATTGATAAAAGGGCAGGATCCTAAAATAATTAATGAACTCATCGAGATTGTAGAACTTGGAGACCTCCAAAACCGGAAACCCGATTCGATATCTGGTGGACAACAGCAACGTGCAGCACTCGCCCGGTCACTGGTGCAACGTCCCGAGATTCTTCTGCTTGATGAACCGCTTGCTGCTCTGGATTTGGAAATGCGCCTTAAACTCCAACCTTATATTCTACAACTCCACCAGGAATACAAATTGACGACCATTCTCGTAAGTCACGATATCCCGGAAGTGGTCAAAATGTCTGATCAGGTAGTTCATCTAGAACAAGGTAAGATAATCCGGCAAGGAGCACCCATTGAAATATTTGCAGAAGATGAGGAAGGTAAATTGATAAGTGTCGAACGAAAAGAAGACCATTATATACTCACGCTTCTTGTCCACAACAAGCCAATAAGCGTCACCGCTCCAATAGACCAATTTCCTGCAATAGGGTAAAACACCTTTTCAGAAAAGGGAAATTGATCATTTCAAAGCAATTAATTTGTCTCCATAGGAAGGTATCTTTTCCCTTTAAAAAAATAAACAGCTAATACAAGGATAACAATAGCATAATTTCCTTCCATGATCTCATCAATACTGCCATCATAATTCACCCGCCCATTTTTCATAAGGAGTTTATAGGTTTTGGCAAGGATCAGGTTTGCTATCATTAAAAAACCTAGCCATATTACAGGAACAGGTATATTGAATCTTTTTATGAATCGCTTGATGGTTGGAGAAAAATAAACACTCAGTGGGAGGATCACTAAAAAGCTAAACCAAAAATAAAAAAAGATCCGTCCGGCATTTAGCACAAATAAAAAAGACCAGAAACTGTCGTCTGTTTCACTTTTAAAAGTAAAGAAATCGAGATTATGGAGGTTCGTTTCTTGTTGATAATTGACTTTTGCCAGTGACTCAGGAGTTGACCAGCCGAAAATGCGTTGCCCCCAGCTAATTTCTTCCCCAAAGGCCACAAAAAATAATAAGGCTAATCCTAAAAAAACCAAATTCCGGTTTGTCCTGAATCGTCCGATATTCAAGCCATTATTAGAAGATTTCCAATAACAAAGGAAAAAGAGTACACTTGCTATCAAAAAAGCCAGCGCGCTCATATTCTCTATCCAGCTATCTTCATCCGTAAAAAGCTGATCGTATTTCACATCAGGGAAAGCCAGCAGATATGAGCAGGCAAATAATAGAAAGAGAATAAAAGGGGTTTTATTTTTCAAAACCATTTCAGTTTCGGTTTGGTTGTGGAGGATATCCTCTTCTGCCACTCCAAATATTCTGCCGAATATTTCATTATATTCTTTGGATTCTTAAGATTGAATATATCAGACCATCCCTGATTTATCAAGGCTAGTCCTGGGTCATTAATTTTAAAAGCCCAATCTTAACCCCGGCCCATTCTTCCGACAATACCGAATAATAAACCGTGTCCCGCAAAGTGCCATCGTACAGCATGAAATGATTCCGTAAAGTCCCTTCATAAGTCGCCCCGATTTTAGCCATCGCTTTCCGGGACTGGATATTTTTCGAATGTGCTTTTAATGCTACCCGGTTGAAAGCCAATGTGTCAAAAGCATATTGGAATAACAAAAATTTACAATGCGCATTGAGCCCCGTTCCCTGGAAAGGTTTAGCCAGTTTAGTCCAGCCGATTTCTACTCTTTTATGGGCGTTGGTGATATCCCCAAAGCAGGAGGTGCCGGCATAAGCATTCGCTTTTTTATCAAAAAATGTAAAAGGATATCGGATCTTATTTTTTCGATCTTCCAGGCACTTGTCGATATAATGGAATACGCCTTCCTCTCCGTTTATCATCTCCACGGAATATTTGCTAAGTGTAGGATCAATCAATACTGGCATCAAATGTTCTTTATCTGCTGCTTCCATCGGCCGGATCAATACCCGGTCATTTTCTAAAATTATATCATTTCTAAAATTGAAATTCATGGTGAGTTTTTAAATTTATTTGCCGGGCTGATTAAACATTAGACTTTATTCGGTACTTCGACTTCTCCATCAACCATGTTCGGAATAGGACTCAGCACAAGCATTCGTAGCCGCTTTCACGTACAAAAGCTTTTGAAATAAAGTCTATTCTTTAAAAGGAAAGAATCAACTGGGCAAATAAATTTACCCGTTACTAAAAACAGTCAAAATTTATTTCCCGCTGTACTAAAGGTAAAAAAACGCTGCGATCCCTGTGTTTCTTAGTGTCCTCTGTGTCCAAAAAAAAACCAAGGCAAAAAATAATCCTCGCCATCAATTCTATAACTTGTGCCCACAAGCCTAAATCCACATTATGAAAATCCTCTTTATCCAGACCGGCGGCACTATCGACAAAGATTACCCGCATACTACCAAAGGTTGGGCCTTTGAATTTGGAGAACCTGCCACCAGGCGTATTCTAGAAAAACTGAATCCTTCTTTTGAGTTTGAGATTATAACTGCCTTCCAAAAAGACAGCCTTGAGGTAAACAATGAAGACCGGCAAATGCTGGTG
>JBLHJZ010000067.1:0-12011 GCA_047619515.1 Saprospiraceae bacterium
CCACCAGTTGTTTTTGGCGTTTTTGCCATGGGCTATCAACTCCCCTCCTATTTCGACAAAGTAATTTTGAAGGCCTTTTTGATGCAATAAATTCGCTACCACATCTACGCCATACCCTTTTGCAATAGCACTAAAATCCAACTGAACACCGGGCGAATCTTTGATAAGGTATACCCAACCGTCTTTGGCACTCCGTTGAGTAACCTTATTGAAACCTACAAAATTCATTAGGGAATCCACTTTAGCAGTATCTATTTTTTCAACCGGCCTTTTCTCTGTGTAGCCAAAGCCCCAATAATTAACGATCGGCATAACCGTCGGATCAAAGTAGCCATTACTGTTTTTAAAGACTTCTTTTGCTTTTTCAAAATTGGCTTTGAAATGTCGGGGGAGCTTTGCTTTCTTTTTTAAAAGATTCACATATTGAAACGCTTCTTCGCTTTTATTAACCAAGGAGATAAAAGACTCCGGTTCATAAGTAGACACTTCATTATTCACGGCGATCAATAAGCTATCAATTTGAGGTTTAAAATCCCGGTTTAAGCTATCGAGATATTTGATGGAATAAGTTGTGCCCATCGTTTTACCTGTTAGCTCAATGTATTTGACGATGCTTGTTGGTTCGCTTTTGCAAGCCCAAGCTATCGTAATCATTCCAATTAAAAAATAGCTGATTAGTTTCACGCGTTTTTAGTCTTATTAAAAAGAGCATCCAATGAAACCCTTCCTGCTCCAGTTAGCAATAATACTATATAAGGTATCAGATAAAGTAAAGCAAATTCCTTTTTACCAAAGGGATCAGCACCATGGACGATAAATATAGCTACTAACATCGTTATCATCAAAGGTATAGTTGCCCACCTCGTAGCTAATCCAATTATTAGTAATATAGAACAGAATAATTCTGCGAATACGGTCAAAACCAGGGAGGCTTCTTCTCCTATGCCTATTGGGTTTCCGAATGTTATCGGACCCTCTCCAAAAAATTTCATCATCTTGCCCCATCCGTGGCTAAACAGCATCATCCCTCCCACTGCAATCCTTAGAATAAGCAGTGCAATATCAGTTCGTAGTGTATTCTTTTCGTATGAAAACAGCATATAACATTTTTTTATAAGAGGACATTTATAAATACCCTGACGTTAAGGAAGCCCGAAATTAATCTAAAACCTGAACTAATCAAAAAGGATTCTAATAAAGACAACCTCTTTCCAACAATAAGTCGAAAAGAGGTTGTATAAAAACTAAATATCTTAGATTATAAAGAAATATCGAATACTACTCGTCTGTTCTGACTTCTACCTGCTGCAAATTTGTTATCCCCAATTGGCTGGGACTCACCATAACCGGCATAAGTCAACCGGGTAGCTGGTACACCTCTGCTGACGAGAAAGTCATAACAAGATTTTGCCCGTTTTCCTGATAATACCTGGTTGCTTTCCTCATTACCCACACTATCTGTATGACCACCAATGGCACAATTATAACCAGGATATTTATTGAGAATATCAGCCACCTGATTGAGGATGCTATAGGACTTTGGATTAATCACCGCACTACCGGTATTAAACTGGATAGCCTGAGCTGCGAAAACCAAAACTTCTTTTTCTTTTTCTTCCAACTCAGGACAGCCCTGGTTACTCACCGGACCTGCTGTTGTCGGGCATTTATCATTTTTGTCAATGACGGTGTCATTATCTGTATCA
The DNA here is from genome assembly GCA_047619515.1 of Saprospiraceae bacterium. GTDB lineage: Bacteria > Bacteroidota > Bacteroidia > Chitinophagales > Saprospiraceae > JAHDHW01. Next base: position 1,707 of record JBLHJZ010000067.1, read on the forward strand.
GGGCAACCTTTGTATTTAGCTAATCCCGCTACTTCCGGACAATCATCAATATCATCAGTGACACCATCGCCATCACTATCTTTGAAAGGACAACCATTATTACTGGCCGGGCCGGCCTCATTCGGACAATCGTCTTTCCCATCAATAATGCCATCACTATCACTATCAGGACAACCTGCAAATTTACTTAATCCCGCAACATCCGGACATTCATCATCTCCGTCAGCGACGCCATCTTCGTCTTTGTCAGGACAGCCATCTAAAACGGCCAAACCGGGCACATCCGGGCACTTATCATTAGTATCGATGATACCATCTCCATCTCTATCTGTTGGAACGATTTCTATTGGTTTATCCTCTTTTGCATTGCCTCCCAGAACTGCTTTAAGACCCAATATATAGTTCCAACTATCCCGGTTATCTTCAAAAGATAAGCGGTATTCTCCTCTTGCCCTAAAGTAGAAACCATCCCGAATTTTAAAATCAAGACCAACTCCGGCAGGTACCTCAAAATAAGCCCCATCATCATTAATATGTCCTCCTCCAAGTCCGGCGGATAAATAAGGTACTAATATATTCGACCCAGTATTATATTGAAGTTGAAGTAAAGCATCCATCCCAAAAATACCCTTTTGGCGAGCAACAGTATTTGGTGTATCAAAGATCTTTACCCCACCTATTCTCACAGGTACTTCGAGATTCAAATAGTTTTTGACCAGATTTCGATGGTAACTAATCATAGCCCCGGAAGTTATGTTGCCATTATCAAGAGAAAAATCATCAACAAAAGGACTATAATAGTCCATTTTAATTAAACTATAAGAAACGCCATTTCTAGCGTTGCCATCTTGTGCCTGAACTGGTGAGATAGCATAAACCAGACAGATAATAAAAATAAAGATTAGCTTTTTCATAAGAAGTGATTTTGTCTGAGAAATTGGAGGTTAATAAAAAATAACATTTTAGTTATGGGAAATCTTTAAATGCATTGTTTCTGATTGATGCCATAAATATATGTAACAAAATTTGAAAATTTAAATTTTTTAAAAGCTAAAAGTATTCAATTCCCGTAAGACAACTTTACTCATCCAAATTGTGAACAAATAAGCCACTTCGGAGTTTTGGTTCAAACCAGGTAACTTTGGGGGGCATGATGAGGTCATTATCAGAAATATTGATTATTTGTTGCATGCTTACCGGATACATAGAAAAGGCTACTTTCATTTCACCACTATCTACCCTTTTCTCCAATTCGCCAAGTCCTCTCATTCCTCCTATAAAGTCAATGCGTTTGTCCTTTCGAAGATCTACAATATCAAAAAACGGTTCTAAAACATTATTTGATAAAATGGTTACATCGAGCTGCCCAACCGGATCACTATCATTATAGGTGCCTTCTTTTGCGATAAGTTTGTACCATTTATTATTCAAATACATTCCAAAAGTATGCATAGCCTCCGGGCGATATTGGCTATCTTTTTGTTCGATCTCAAAGTTTTCCGACAGACCGGTCATCAATTCCTCTGCCGTTAAGCCGTTGAGGTCTGTGACCACGCGGTTATAATCCAAAACCTTCAATTGGTTGTCAGGAAAAACAACCGCCATAAGATAATTATCTCTTTTCCCGTCAGTCGCCACACCTTGCCGATCATTTCTGAGTTCCTGACCAACCAGGGCACCGGCGGCTGTACGATGGTGGCCATCTGCAATATAAACATTAGGAACATGCGTTTCAAAAAGGCCAGATATCTGGCTCAGCATTTCGGGTTGATCGATTATCCAAAGGCGATGTTCAATACCATCGTCAGCTATAAAATCATAAATTGGAGTGCCTCTTTTTACATTGCTTACCAAATCGTCAATGGTATCGACATGAGGGTAGGCAAAGAAGACAGGTTCGTAGTTCAACTTACTGGCACGGATATGGTTTTTGCGATCTTCTTCTTTGTCTGGACGAGTGAGTTCGTGCTTTTTTATACTATTATTAAAATAATCATCGATCGAACAAGCGCCTACTAATCCGGTTTGTTCATGGCCATTCATATTTAATTGATACACATAAAAACACGCTGACTCGTCCTGTGCCATTATGCCATTGTTGACCAGGCTATCAAAATTTTCTTTGCCTTTCTGATAGACTTCAGGCCCATAATGATCGAAATCTCCTGAAAAATCAATTTCAGGTTTGATGACATGATAAAAAGAAAGCGGATTGTCTGCACATTCAGCCTTGGCTTCTTTTTCATTTAAAACGTCATATGGCTTGCTGGCAACAGCGCTGACATTTTCTTTAGTCGGTCGAAAGGCTTTAAAAGGAACAAAGATGGACATGATTTGCGAGTTTTTAATTTAAAAAGTATTCAAAAAACGCAAATTTAAAACTTAACTGTCTACTCCCCAAATAAAGCAGGTAATTGTTGTAAAAATATATTGATACTATTAGACTTTATTAGGTACTTCGACTTTCCCTCAACGCTGTTCGGGGCATGCCCCTCAACGTTGTTCGAGACAGGACTCAGCACAAGCTGTTCGTAGCCACTCTAACGTAAAAAAACTTTTGGCATAAAGTCTATTTATTATAATTTCACTATCAAATATTTTTAAAACTACGGGCTAATCGGGATCATACACTTTTGTCGTCTGTCGTCGTTATGAAATCCTTGCGATGAAGGACATTACTGGGAATTATCAACCTAGACCGTCAACAAAAACGCTAGCCTGAAATCAACATCTTATTATTGGCTGACTACTAAGGATACATACATAGAACAACAATTAGAGCTAAAGACTAATGACAATGACTATCGCTAAAAAAATAGAAACATTTGCTGCATCTATTTTTGTCTAATAAACCACGGTTTTGGTAAAAAAAATTATGGAAGATCATATGAAAAAGATACCTATGTATCTACCAGAGAGCGGATGGTAACGCATATAAACATATAACTGTAATAGCTGTCAATAAAAAAATTAAAATAATATTTAATAATTAAAACAATAAAGAATGAAACAATTTTCAATGAAGCAAATCCTTTTCAGTGTAGGGGTAATAATTATAATGGTTGCACTCTTATCACTAAACCCCTTTTCCACAAATGAATCAGGCTACAGGCAGCAAGTCCGAACTTTAAGTGGCACCGAGTACGTCCGCTTTGAACCTGGTTTTTACTTTTCGGGATTCTTTTCAGCGGTGACAAGTTACCCTGATGTTATTACCGTTCAATATGGAGCCGAAGATGAAGAGGGTGACGATGTTACCTTTTTCGCACCTCCACACGGTGTTAGATTCAACGGCGGAGACAACGCAAGAATTGGACATACTGTAAAATGGGATTTACCTGATGATGAGGAGTCAATGCTTGGTATTCATCGACATTATAGAAGTCATAAAAGACTCGCCTCGACTACTTTATCGCAATACCAAAAAGAAACTGCGGGATACGCTACTCAGATGCTAGACAGTGAAACACATTACTCAGGGGGTCAATCTCAATTAAAAGAATTCTTTCAAGATCAACTTCGTAATGGCCAGGTTTTGTTAGATAAAAAGCAAAAAGTACTCACCGATAGTATAACAATGGTAGCTATAACTGTGATCGAAGTTAAACCGCGCAAGGATAAAGATGGAAATTCGATTAGAACGCCATCCGACATCCAAAAGTATAACATTACGCCAAGCTTCGTATCAATAGATCATGTCAAATATGATGATCTAATCGAAGAAAAACTAAAGGCAAAGATTGAATCTGCTACTATTAAGTCTATTTCCGAGCAAAAATTAATAACTGCTCAACAAGAAGCCTTAACGGCGGTTGAAGATGGTAAAAAACAACTTGCTCAAGTAACTGCAACGAAAGAAGCTGAGAAATTAGAAGCCGTTATTGAAGCTGAAAAGCAGACCGCTATTTCAGCCGAGCTAGCCAAGCAGGCTAGATACAACGCAGAGAAAACTATAGCCGAAGGTCGAGCAGACGCAGAGGTTGCAAAGCTAAAAGTGATGGCGGGCTTAAGCCCTCTCGATAAGGCAACGTTTGATAAAGAGACGTCTATTGGGGTAGCTGCTGAACTTGCAAAAATGCAATTCCCTAAAATGATGGTGATCGGAGGTAGCGGTCAAAACGGACAGCCTTTAGACCCCTTTCAAGCAGTAGGTTTAGAATCTTTTATTAAAATTTCTAAGTCCTTATCTGAGAATTAATAAACAACCTCCCAATACACACCCAATGAGTGAGTGATTTGATTTAGAGAATGAGATTTCGATTCTAAACCTGGTGGTGGTGTTAGTCAAAATCAATTTTCCGAAAAACAAAAAACCCATGCAAGTCAAAGACCTACATGGGTTTGTATTATAGCAGCCCGTAGGGGAATCGAACCCCTATTACCAGGATGAAAACCTGGCGTCCTAACCGTTAGACGAACGGGCCAATTTAGGGGTAAGCCTATACTAGAAGACTTACCCTTAAATGGTTTCCCGAGTTCGTTAACAGGGTGGACCGAAACTGCATTTTTTGCTTTCAAAATGTCTCGATTGACATCCTTTCTTTCAAAAGCAACGCAAATATAGTAGCTTTCTGCTAAATAAGAAGTACTCTTGAAAAAAAAATGAATCTTTTTTTCAAAGGATGCCTAAATAAGCACTATTTGATAAAAATAATTCTCTTAACTTTGCGAAAAGTTTGGCTTTCGGTCAAAAGTGATCAAAATCTTGGCTTCTTTCGTTAATTATTGTTACTTTTACACTAAGTAGTTTATGCACTACTGGAGATAGCTTATAAACTAGTGGTTATCTCTCCTTAATAATAATCAAAATCAGATCTTGTTTTATCTGATCACCTATTTTTCAAACTCTATAATTATTTCAAAAATGGCAAAAAGAATTGCAATCAATGGTTTCGGTCGAATCGGAAGACTAACCTTACGTAGCTTGTTAAAAAATAAAGATGTCGAGGTCGTTGCGATCAATGACCTTACCAGTAACGACGTATTAGCTCACCTATTCAAGTATGACTCTGCTCAGGGGATGCATCCTGCGAAAGTTACTTCTACCGATAAGTTTATCCAGATTGGTAATAAAAAAATCGTTGCGCTTTCAGAGCGTGATCCTGCTAACCTTCCCTGGAAGAAATTAAAAGTAGATGTGGTATTGGAATGTACCGGTATTTTTACTTCTGCTGAGAAAGCAGGCTTGCATGTCAAAGCCGGTGCAAAACGTGTCGTGATTTCTGCTCCTGCTAAAGGCGAAGGCGTACAGACAATCGTCATTGGTGTAAATGATGCGGATTTAGATGCCAGCCAAACTGTTTTTTCCAATGCATCTTGCACCACTAACTGTCTTGCTCCTCTTGTAAAAGTGATTGATGAGAATTGGGGATTTGTACAAGGATCAATGACCACTACACATGCTTATACTGGTGACCAGAATATCCAGGATGGGCCTCATAAAGATCTCCGAAGAGCCAGAGCTGCAGGTATCAATATTGTACCGACATCTACTGGTGCAGCCAGTGCGGTAAGTCAGGTCTATCCTTCCTCTGAAGGTAAAATGTTTGCCATGGCGCTTCGTGTCCCTGTAGTCACTGGTTCAATGGTTGAGCTAAATGTCATCATCGAAAAAGATACAACGGTAGCTGATATCAACAAGAAATTTGAAGCTAATTCCAAAAGGAAAATGAAAGGTATTTTAGAATATGTAGATGCACCGATCGTTTCTTGTGACATCATCGGAAATACGCACTCTTCTATTTTTGATAGTGGATTGACCCAGGTAGCTGGTAAGTTGATCAAAGTAGTAAGCTGGTATGATAATGAGGCTGGCTACTCTGCTCGTTTAGCGGATATGTGCAGAATGGTATCTAAATTGGCTGAGCCAAAGAAAACCAGAGCAAAAGCAAAGCCTAAAGCGAAAGCTGGTAAGAATGGCGTATCTGCCTAGTTAAATATTTCATCATCGCTATGCTTGTGATTGACTTCGTCTTGTGATCGCTACGCTTGTGACTCAACACAAGCGAAGCGAGCACAAGGCCGAAGGCCGATCACCAAACCATCTTATATGAATCTCAATTTCAAAGGAAAGAAAACCCTGATCAGAGTAGACTTCAACGTACCTCTCGATGACAAATATAAAATCACCGATGATACCCGTATCCAGGCTGCACTACCTACGATCAAACATATCCTAAAAGCCGGAGGCTCGGTTATTCTGATGTCTCACCTGGGTCGTCCGCTTAAAAAGTTGAACGAAGATGGTAGTATCAATGTCAAAAAATTTACGCTACAACATGTGGTAAGTCACCTTGGCAAACTACTTCGTAAGAAAGTACAATTCTGTCCGGAGACGGTAGGGAAGGAAGCTTCTAAAATGGCCAAAACACTCCAGCCGGGAGAAATAATGATTCTGGAAAATACCCGTTTCCAAAAAGAAGAGGAAGCAGGTGATGAAGCTTTCGCTAAAAAGCTTTCCGCTTTAGGTAATCTCTATGTCAACGATGCTTTTGGTACTGCTCACCGGGCACATGCATCAACGACCACAGTGGCTACTTTCTTCAAACCCAATGCGAAGTCTTTTGGTTTTTTGATGGAAAAAGAAATTGAGAATGCAGAAAAAGTATTGCATAACCCTGACCGGCCATTGACTGCCATAATCGGTGGTGCAAAGGTTTCTGATAAGATTCTTTTATTGGAAAAGCTGATTGATTTTGCCGACAACCTGATTATTGGTGGTGGAATGGCTTATACTTTTTTTAAAGCCCAGGGTGGCAATGTGGGCAACTCTCTGGTCGAAGAAGACAAACTGGAATTAGCAACTCGGCTTATTGCCAAAGCAAAAGAAAAAGGAGTAAAAATATACTTGCCAAAGGATTCGCTGGCTGCGGATAAGTTTGATGCAAAAGCAAATAAAGCAGTCAAATCCAGCAAACGAATTCCAAAAGGTTGGATGGGTCTTGATATCGGAGATGCTGCTCAAAAAGAATTCACAGCGGTTATCCTGAAATCCAAAACTATTCTCTGGAACGGCCCGATGGGTGTCTTTGAAATGAAGCCATTTGCTAAAGGAACCAAGACTATAGCCAGAGCGGTAGCCAAAGCAACCAGCAAAGGTGCCTTCTCTTTGGTCGGTGGCGGTGATTCTGTCGCAGCGGTCAATCAAATGGGATTGGGCGATAAGGTAAGTTATGTGTCTACCGGTGGCGGAGCGATGCTGGAATTCCTGGAAGGGAAAGAATTGCCAGGAATCAAAGCGATCAAATAAAGATTCGGCATAGCGAAAATATAGGGCATCTTGAGCATTTTGAATATCGAGTATTCAAAATGCTCAAGACTGCCTCAAATTCCTCATTCCTCACTCCTTATTCTTCCCCTCAAGCAATCTCCCCACCACAGCTACTCCCCGCCCCTGCTGTACAGCCATAGCAATGCTGGTTGACGACGATGTTTCGATTATTGAGTTTTTCGATATCAAAAGTATCCAGCGTTTGAGAATCTTTGACAGCCACTTTGAGATCTAACATTTGGTTGAAATCACAATCGTAGACATAACCATCCCAACTGACCGAGATCGTATTTCTACACATCAAGCCCATTATAGTTGCCGGATTATAGGCTTCGACCAGAAGCTGCATATATTCCTCATAGTTATTAGTCTGGATCAGATAATCGAGGAATCTGCTGATCGGTAAATTGGTGATCGCATAAAGACTATTAAATTCAATGTCATATTTTCTTTTAAGCTGACGCTTGAATTCACCTTCGAGTTGTTCCTGACTACTTGGAAGGAATGCGCCGGAAGGATTGTAGACGAGATCAAGTATTAACCCGGTACCTTCTTTTCCATATCCGACAGCATTCAGCATTTTCAAAGCTTTGATAGAATCTTCAAAAACGCCGTCCCCTCGTTGGCTGTCTGTCCGGCTTTTTGAAAAGTAAGGTAGGGAAGAGACTACTTGCACCCTATGTTCCGCTAAAAACTCAGGCATGTCGTGGTATTTTTTATTGGCTACAATAATAGTAAGGTTGCAGCGATCAATTACTTGTTTGCCCAATTTGGAACACTCCGCTACAAACCATCGGAAATGAGGATGCATCTCTGGCGCGCCGCCGGTAATATCCACGGTAGTGATCGTAGAAACGGAAGCAATGATTTTAAGGCACTTCTCCAAAGTCTCCTTTGACATGTTTTCCTCTTTCTTATCCGGTCCGGCATCTACATGACAATGGGCGCAGGTTTGATTGCATAGCTTCCCGATATTGAGCTGGAATATCTCAACAGGGACAGGTTTTAAAACCTGGTATCCTGCTTCTGCGATTTTTCCTGCAAAACCCGGGAATTTAGCATCCACTACCTCTTTTCCATTCAAGACCTGAAGTTGAAAAAAAGTATCCGACAGTTTATTAGCTGTTGCGCTTAGTGATTTCGTTTTTTGCTTAATCGCCATACTGTTCAGTAGTTAGTTTTTAGAAGGTTAGAGGTCAGTAGTTTTATCCCTGGCCATTGGCCATTGACCGCTGACCTTTATTCTTTTCACATTGACATCTTCTTCACATGCTTCATCATCTGGGTACCGTAAACGAGCGTAGTACCTGAGCGAATCGCAGCGGCTACATGTACGGCTTCCATCATTTGTTCTTCGTCTGCTCCTTTTACCAGGCAGCTACTTGAATAGGCCTCTATACAATAAGGACATTGAATAGCATGAGCCACACCAAGCGCAATTAAGGCTTTTTCCCGTTCGGTCAAAGCGCCTTCTTTAAAAACAGAACTGTAATAGTCGAAGAACTTTTTACCGTATTCTTCCTGCCAGTCTGTTATCTTTCCAAAATTTTTTAAATCTTCTTGTTCGAAATATTTCTTTTCGCTCATTTTGAAACGTATTAATATGATAAGGTGTAAAGGTTTTATTCAATAAAAGTTCGCCTCTTGCTCAAAAAATTAAAATTAGCGGCTCTTTTCTAAGAAAAATGTAGTTGTCAGGACATTTAATAGTGGCAAGATTCAATTAATTAAGATAGCAACTTTTTACTACCTTTGAAGCTGCAAAACTACAACAAAATGAGGCGTTTTCTTTTCTTTCTAACATTGGTTTTTTTAAGTTCCTGTAAAGTGGAACCTACCACAATCCCCAGCACCGCCAAAACAGTTGGCGGATCAGGTATCAATGTGATCATTGAAATACCGGCAGGCACTAATCACAAGGTCGAATATGACTATGCTTCAAAGACTTTTAAAGTCGATCAGGAAAATGGAAAAGACCGGGTGATTGATTTTTTACCTTATCCGGGAAATTATGGCTTCATATCCGGGACACTGATGGATGTAGCAAAAGGAGGAGACGGAGACGCACTGGATGTCCTGGTGATTGCTGAAAGCCTGCCGACCGGTACTGTTATCGAAGTGATTCCCATCGCAGCACTTGAGTTATTAGACAACGGCGAGATAGATACCAAACTCATTGCCATTCCCGTTGATTCGACTTTAAGAGTCATCCAGGCGACCAATTTCGAGGACTTTATGATTGAATATAATATTGCGCAGACCATTATAAAGGACTGGTTTTTGAACTATAAAGGATTAGGAAAAGTGGAAATGATTGCCTGGAGAGATGAAAAGTTTGCAATGGCGGAGATTGAGAAATGGAAGATTGAGGAATTAGGAATTAGGAATTAGGAATCTGTCCTACTTCGACAAACTCAGCACATGTTTCAAGCATTGGCGCTGGCTTGATACCGTGTATCAAAGGATTTAGCTTGCGAATCGAGAATTGTCCTTGCGAGTCGAGAAAAGAAACACCAAGTATGTTATGGCTAAAAATAATTTTGAGACGGAGCGCCTGATTTTAAGGAAACTTCGGAAAGAGGATGTGGATTTGATTTACGAACTCAATGCTGACCCGGAGGTGATGAAATATTTCGGGGAGCCGGATTCGTCTTATGAGAACGCCAAGAAATATGTAGATATGCGGGTCCATGGATATGCTGATAAAGATGGCCTGGGAATTTTTGTAGCGAATATTAAAAACACCGGGAAACCTATTGGTTGGTTTTGCTTGAAATATATCGACGGCACAGAAGAAGTAGAGATTGGATTCCGCTTACTCAAAAAGTATTGGGACCAGGGTTTGGCCACAGAAGGAGCAACTTGTCTGGTGAATTTTGGCTTTAAGGAATTAGGGCTTAATGAAATAGTAGGTGTCTCAAAGCCCGAAAATAAAGCGTCTCAACAAGTTTTGAAAAAGGTAGGCCTTGCGTATGTAGGGATTGCCCGGTATTATGATTTAGATCTATCCTATTTTAAAAAGAGCGCAATTAGCA
>JBLHJZ010000068.1:0-11998 GCA_047619515.1 Saprospiraceae bacterium
TGGTGTAATGGTTTATCGGTTTATCGGTTTATCGGTTTATCGGTTTATCGGTGTAACGGTTTATCGGTGTAACGGTTTATCGGTGTATCGGTGTAACGGTTTATCGGTGTAACGGTTTATCGGTGTAACGGTTTATCGGTGTATCGGTGTAACGGTTTATCGGTGTATCGGTTTATCGGTTTATCGGTTTATCGGTTTATCGGTTTATCGGTTTATCGGTTTATCGGTTTATCGGTTTATCGGTGTAACGGTTTATCGGTGTAACGGTTTATCGGTGTAACGGTTTATCGGTGTAACGGTTTATCGGTGTAACGGTTTATCGGTGTAACGGTTTATCGGTTTATCGGTTTATCGGTGTAACGGTTTATCGGTGTAACGGTTTATCGGTGTAACGGTTTATCGGTTTATCGGTTTATCGGTTTATCGGTTTATCGGTTTATCGGTGTAACGGTTTATCGGTTTATCGGTGTAACGGTTTATCGGTTTATCGGTACTAAGTAAACGTAAACCCTTACACCGATACATCCTGTACCGTTTTTCCGTGCGAAGATAGGGAGAAGCTTTTTATTTTTCAGGCTTAAAGGCATTAATTGCAAAAACAGCAACATTCCTATTTTTTCAGTAGTTGTTGATGTTCTCTATTATAGAGCATGTTTTCTTGAAAAAGCTATCTTTGAGTTATGAAAGGAAAAAAGAAGATTCTTATTGGCATATTCATCGGTGCGCTATTAGGTTGGGCATTAGGTTATCTTCGTATTCCATTTGGAGACAGGAACATTTCCTTATTGGTAGGTTTTATACTTTGTCTGGCCATAGTTTCATTCACAATAGTTCTGTTGTTTGCCTGGAACAAACATTCTCTTTTGATTAAGTTGATCGGTAAGAACTCAATGGCAGAAGACTCAAAGCAAGCAAGTAGCACTTATACTATAATTTGGATATTGGTATCCGTCTTTATTGTATTGGGAGGATTGCTTAGTAGTTTTTTAATTTTTAAGCAAAACGAGTTATTCACGACCCATACTCAGGAACAGAATAGGAGAATTGAACACCAATCAGCAATGATTGAGTCCATTAGAAAAAGTAACCTTGTATTTTTGATGGGTAACATTTTGGACAAAGTTGATAATGAATTAAAGAATAATCCACAAAGAAGGCTAAGTGATGAAACCATTGAAATAATAGCGTCATTGAGTTATTCTTTTGAGCCTTACAAGTACCTGGAGGGAGATAGTTTATCAGAAGATAAGTTTAGCCTGGAACGAGGCCAATTATTGTTAGGATTATCTAAAATGAATATTGATTCAAGTTCTTTTGATAAGATAAAGATTAAGACACCATTTTCAAAGGCAGATTTGAGAGGTGCAGATTTAAGGGGGGCAGATTTGAAGGGGATAAATTTGAAGGAGGCAGATCTGCGGAATGCAGATTTGAGGAAGGCAGATTTGCGGGGAGCAGATCTGAAAAAGGCAAATTTGTGGGGGGCAAAATTGAGGAAGGCAAACTTGAGAAAGACAGATTTGAAAATGGCGGATTTGAGATGGGCAGATCTGAATGGTGCTGATTTGAAAATGGCAGAGTTGAATGGAGCAGATTTGACTTCTGCGAAGTTGAAGGAAGTTGATTTCAGTGGAGCAGATTTGAGATGGGTAGTTTTCAATGAAGCATTTTTAAATAAGGCAATTTTGACAGCTGTAAGGTTGAGCGGGGCTAAATTGATAAGGGCAAATTTGAGTGGGGCGGATTTGAGTGGGGCAGATTCTAGAGGGGTGGATTTGAGCGAAGCAATTTTGAGCGAAGCAAATTTAACTAGAACAAAATTGGATAGAGCGGCTATAGAAAATAAAAATTGGCTTGAAAAGTTAGATAAATGGCAAGTAATAGGTGCTCAAGAAATTCAAAAAAGATACCAGATTGCTGATGATTCAAATCACCAATCTAATTTCATGCTAAAAGAAATTATAGATTAATTCTAAAAGGCTAGAATTGATCCAGCAATCCAATCGTCTCATCTCAATCTGGATACATCTTCCATTACGCTGTTAATTTTGTTTGAAAATCTAATTACTACTTCATCTGCTACTCTAAAAGGTTTAAAACCAATTTGAAGAACCCAACTATAATAACGCTGTACATCATTAAGATAGTTTCTCAATAATTCAGGCGTCCAATAGGTTTCTCGATTGATATTATACTTTTTTTTGAGATGGGCTCCAAGTTCTTGCCCCCACTCATTATTTATTAAGTCTACATAATTATCTATTGGGCCATATTCAAGATCTAAAAGTTGATCTTCGGTAAACTTTCCAGTTACTAATTCCGGTATATTGCTACGTTCATGTGTATCAGCAACAAAATCAGCTAATTTTTTTGAAAAAATAGAGGTCATAAAAGCTTGTGCAGTAATATGATTAAATGTGTTGATAAAGCCTTTTTCAGAAAGGTCTTCAGAATGTATGAAAGCCAAATCATCGTCACTAATGTTATGTACCATTGTTTCTGCAAGATCGTAAAAAGCCACATCTCCTGCTCCAAATACTCTGTCCTTTCTTCTTGCTAAAGTAAACACCCTCAGTAAATCTTTTCTATTAATTACAAAATAAGGAGAATTTAGACCCAACCATACTCGATCCCAAAAACTACCATCCCTCGCATGTGTAAAATCCTTTTCACTAATACCGGTTTGTAATATACTGATTACTTCTTCTCCGTTATTAGAATGAGTTAACCGAACCAGGGGTTTTTTATGTATTGCATATTCAATCTGAATTACCTTTTTTAATTCTTCAAGAGATTTAAATCTTGTTGAAACCAATGCTCCTTTTGCCGCTAAATAAGTAGGCTCCGTTGCATCCTGGTTCTGGATATCAACCAGCGACCAGTTGCAGCTTTGAGAGGAGATAAATAAGAGAAGGATAAAAAATCGGAGTATACGACACATGTTCAACCAGGAAGACTGTTTCAGACAAAACTATCAAAAATAAATTAGAAAGGGTAAAATTAGCTCAACAATTAAGTAATATTACCTAGTATTGTCAGTCGATTTAATTTTTAATATTGGTACAAACTCATAATCAGCTTTCTAAATCTATAAATTTTCTATTCATGAAAGTAAAGATTTCAATTTCCATTATCCTGTTATTTATCACACTCTCCGTTTTTTCCAAAGATTATAATGCCTCTCTTTTCGGTATAGAATCAAATGGTACAACATTGAATACAACTTCTATTCAAAAAGCCTTAGACTATATCAATGAAAATGGAGGAGGCAGATTAGTATTCCATGTGGGTAGATACCTTACCGGGTCAATATATATAAAATCAAATGTTATAATCCATTTGAAAGAAGGAGCCATTTTGATCGGTTCATTAAATCCCTTTGACTATAACCGTCATGGTTATTGGTCTGCACTAGTATGTGCTTTTGACCAGGAAAACATTGGAATAACCGGAAAAGGAGTAATTGATGGTCGTGGATATCAGGTAGTTCAAAACATACTAACCATGATACACAAAGGCATAATAATAGATAATAAATTGGAGAACGATCGTCCCATGGAGGGGCTACGTCCACAAAACGTTTATTTTAAAAATTGCAAAAATATTGTTATTCAGGGCATCCTTATGAAAAATCCGGCGAGCTGGAATCAGCAATACAGACAATGCAAAAACCTACTCGTAGAAAACATAACTGTCGATAGTAAAAACTACTGGAATAATGATGGAATTGATATTTTAGATTGCGACAGTGTTATTATAAGGAACAATTATTTTGATTCGTCCGATGATGCCATATGCCTCAAATCAGAAAATAAAGATTTACTCTGTCAGAATATTTTAATTTCCAATAACATTATCCGCTCAAGTGCCAGTGGAATAAAGTTTGGAACTTATTCAAAAGGGGGGTTTAAAAACATTGAGATAATTAATAATACGGTTTTTGATACCTATCGCTCTGCGATAACATTTGCTGCAGTAGATGGAGGTATTATTGAAAATATCAGGGTTGACAGTTTAAAGTCGATCAATACTGGCAATGCAATTTTCCTAAGAATTGGTGAACGAAGGCCTGGAAAAAAAGGGAGTATGAAAAACATTAGCATTTCAAATATCTATGCTGAAATTCCAGCGACAAAACCCGATAAAGGATATCCTTACGAAGGGCCTATCGAAGATTTACCAAGAAATATTTCACCAGTAGTAATTGTTGGAATGCCAGGTGTTTATATAGAAAATATTACTTTAAAAAATGTGGAAATACATTACCCTGGAGGAGGCAATCCTAACTATGCTAAAGTAGGATTAGACGCATTAGATAAAGTGCCAGAACATGGCGCCGAATATCCTGAATTCTCTATGTTTAAAGAGTTGCCTGCCTGGGGATTTTATATAAGACACGCAAAGGGGATTGTATTTGAAAATGTATCTATAACCTGTAAAACCAAAGATTACAGAAGGGCTGTTGTGCTGGATGACGTTCATGGTATACTTTTCAATGAACTAAAAGTAAAGGAGATGGGAAAAAAGAAAGAACCTGTTTTCTCACATAATTCTACTGGTGTAAGTTTCAAATAGAAAAATAACCTCGTCATTTTGCGTACCTTATTAATTAACTACTCCCTTAATCGTTTTAGGAACTTGTCCAACATATTATTCAACTCCTCAGAAATTTTCAGATAGTAAACTAATAGGGAATAGACGGACCCAATGACAACAGATTTTAGCAAAATATCCAGTATTGCAATCTCTGTGGCAGGAATTAAAATACCAATTCCATAAGCTCCAACGGCAATCAACAAGACCCAAAGCGTATTCCAGGTAAAAGGTTGTATTTTAAACTTCCAATGGATAAAGATCATCTTGACCAGATTGTAAATAGAAAGCGATAACAAAGTCGCTACTGCTGCACCGATGATTTGGAATTTGGGGATAAGGATCAGATTGGCAGTGATATTAAAGGCTGCCATCAGTAAAATAGCATAAAAACCAAAGCGATAATATTTCGAATAATTGATAATCTGGTTATTGATGCTCGTGGCCATGTCGATGATTTTTGCCAGTCCTATCAAAAAGACAATCACCAGGCCATCTGTCAATTCCTCGTTTTTGGGCATGATAGAGAACAGATCTTCGATCGAAACCATAATGCAAACAAACAGTAATAGTCCGACCACCAGCAAATTAATAGAAGAACTCTGGTATAGTTGTTTGACATGAACGAGGTCATTATTTTTTAAGGACTCCGCCACGATCGGGCCGGAAATTTGAGTTATCGCATTAGTAGGGATCGCAATGGCACCGGCTATAAAAAGGGCAATTGCATAAATTCCGTTTTCCTTAAAATCTAATAAGGTAGGCACCATAAACATATCAATCCTAAATGCCAATACATTCCCGAAATTGCTAAAGAAGGAATAGAAAGCAAAACCCCTGATCTCTTTTATTTTACCTTTATTAAATAAACTGAAATCCGGCTTCAATTTTAGCTGTCCAAGCCAGTAGATATACACTATGACCCCGATCAAGGCCAATATAAAGGTCACCAGGATGCCATTAATGACCTGTTCGATCGACAAGTATTGCCAGATAAAAAACAAAATTAAAAATGGTAAACTTATTTTGATCAAATTTTGAAAAATGGCTAGAACGGCTATCCTTTTAAAATTTGAACTATAATTGTAAAACAACTGGAGGAAAGCCATAAGAATAGCCAGTGGCGCCAAATAAGGCAAAAATTGTTGATAGATAAACGGTTTTTCAGCGTATAGATTATAAAACTGATCTTTAAACAGGAAGGAAAATAAAATAAAAACAATAGCTCCACCCGATAAAATGAGTATCAAAAAGAACAAAAATCCATGATGTCCTTTTTCTTCTGATTTAAAATATGGAAAATACCGAATAGTCACTGAACTGAAGCCCATCATTATAAAAGGGACCAACATCAAAGAGGTATCAATGATAAACCGGGCAAGCCCATAAGTCTCCGTATCCTGGGGATAGATAAAAATAGTACTGATCGCCGCAATACCGACACCAATATAATTGACCAGGCTTTGTTTTATACTCTGACGCTGGATAACGCCCATTTTTTTATTTTTTTTGTTTATTACAAGCGCTTTCCTAATTTTGCGCTTCATTTACCCGAAGAAGCTTTCTTTCTTGTTGAGAACAAAGTAGTGTTGTTAACGCAAGGAAGGCCATAAAGGTATCTTTTATAAAAAACAAAAGTAGCTAAATTCTTAAGGTACACATACATGAAAGCAGGTTTAATATTAGCAAGAACAGATTCCAATAGACTTCCCAATAAAGCACTCCGCAATTTGGGGGGTAAGAAGCTGATACAGTGGAGTATAGACGGTATCCTCCTGACTGAAGACATTGTGCCTATACTCGTCACTACTGACCGAAAAGTGGATGATCCGCTGATTGAAATTGCCCTGGAGAATAACATCCTTTTCTATCGGGGAAGCCTTGAAAATATTGCGGAGCGGGTGCTTGGTTGTCTTGATCACTTTGAGATTGAATATTTTGCCAGGATCAATGGGGACTGCCCATTTATGAATTGCGCATTACTTGAGGAAGGTTTTGCCAGTATTTCGACATCAAATGACTATGATTTTGTAACCAATTTGATTCCGAGGGCGTTTCCTTACGGTATGAGTATTGAAATATTGAGGAGTTCCTTTTTTACCGATCATTATCAGCACCTTATCCCTGATTTCCAAGAGCATATTACCTCCTGGTTTTATGAGCATATAGATCAGTTCAGGGTTTCCAAAATGCAATATCCTTTTGGAAATGACCATGATATAAGGGTGGTCGTAGATACTCCGGAGGATTTAAATAGCTTAAATGATTTTATTATCAAAAACCCAGACTTAAATATCCCAAAAACACCTTTAAACATACTAGTTCGACAATTAAAACATAATCTAAAATCAAACACATGATCAATTTGTATTCTATTCGCCCAAAGGGATTTAACATCGGCAATGATGTCATTTACCTGGGGATAAATCATTTTATACGGGAGGCTTTCAAGGAAAATTATAATGTCATTTCTCTTCCTGCTACCGGAAAATATGAAAATCAAAAAAAAGCCGGCCTTAGCGCGCAAACCATTTATGAGATCAACCGCTTTGGAAGTGGGGTGATCATCGGCGGTGGGAATCTCTATGAAAATGGAGAACTAGAGGTCAACCAAACCGCCCTGAAGGCACTAGAACGCCCAATGATGATCTTCAGCGTGTCCCGTGGAAAAGTATATAATGAACAACTAGAGCTCGTCAATCGAACGGATGTAATGACCGACGCCACTATAAAAATGATAAATGACCGGGCTGATATTTCCATGTCGAGGGATAAAGCTACTAAAGCGCATATTGATTCCTTGGGCTGTAAAAATATTGTCGGTGGCTGTCCGACCTTGTTTATCAATGAAATGCCACAACACCTGGTGCCTATAAGTAAAGAAGATCAAACCGATGTGTTGATTTCTATCCGAACCCCTACCCTGATGAGCGTACCGGTTTCTTTTCAATATGAACTTCGCGGACAGATGCAGGAGATGATAAACATGCTCAAAACCAAAGGTTATTCCAATATCAAAATCCTTTGTCACGACCATAGGGATATTCCTTTTGCTGCGTCTTTTGGCGATGTAGATTATCTATACACTGAAGATGTATATACTTATCTGACTTATTTGAAAAATACCAAACTAAACGTTACTTTCCGTTTACATAGTTTTATCCCATGCCTGGCTTATGACATTCCGACGATCAAAATCAGCTATGATCAGAGAGCAATCAGTATGCTGGATACACTCGGAATGGACGATTGGAATATTAATTATGTAAAAGATAACGTTCTAAAAGAAGTGGAACACCGTATTGATAATATGGGTGATCTGGACAATATGAAAAAAACACTCAACGCAGGTCTTTGGAAAGAAAACAGAGCCGTCATTAGTGATAATTGTGCTAAATTTGTAGATATGGTGAAAAATCAGATTTAGTATTTGGAATTTGGAATTTGGAATTAGGAATTAGGATTTTGGAATTAGGATTTTGGAATTAAGAATTAAGAATTAGAAAATGAGCGACAGTAAAATTCATATTATTGCGGAAGCAGGAACCAACAACAACGGTAACCTACTAAAAGCCAAGGAGTTGGTTGATATTGGTAGCAGAGCTAAGGCTGATTCTATAAAGTTTCAGATTATCAATCCCTGGGGCTTATACCTGCCCGGCGACTACGAATACGGAACCTATGATATCAAAAAGGTCATAGCTATCCGCGAGAATGGCATGATGACGGATGAGGAATATACCGAAACTGCCAACTATGCTAAAGCGCAGGGTATTGCCTTTACCGCATCAGTTTTCGATCAAAAAGGTCTGGACTTACTGCTAAAATTTAATCCTCCTTACATCAAATTAGCTTCCTGCGATCTGAATAATATACGATTCCTGAGAGAAGTCGCAGAGCGGGGCAAACGCATGGTCATCTCCACCGGTATGTCCACTATGCAGGATATCGAAAAATCCCTTGATGCTTTGGCAAAAATGAACTTTGACGACATTGTACTTTTGCACTGTGTCTCCGTTTATCCTGCTCATCTTGAGCAAGCCAACGTAGGTTTTGTAAAAACATTGAAGGATACCTTTGGATTTGAAACCGGCTATTCTGACCATACCGGCACGAGTCACGCTGCCTGTATGGCCTTGACCTTGGGAGCCACCTGGTTTGAAAAACATTTTACGGCAGACCGGACGCAAGAAGGCTTTGATCATGCTTACGCTATGGAAGAACAGGGCATGACTGATTATGTCTCCGATCTACGAAAAGCAGAACTCGCACTCCGCCCCAAAGTAGAAAAGATCAGCGATGCGGAACGTTATACCCGAAAACGGGCACGAAGATCTATTTATGCTGCCCGGGACCTGGCAACTGGTACGATCATTACTGATAAAGATGTGTTGATTGTGAGACCGGAAGGCATCATGAATGCTGATCAAATTGATTTGATTCTTGGTCAAAAAATAAAAGTCGACATTAAGCAGTATACTGCATTTTCACTTGAGCACATTGAGATAACCAATACTGTTTCAGCTAAATAGATCCTGGATTTTAAAAACATGAAGATACTTTTCATTTGTAAAGCTTCAACCTCTACTGGTTTTGGTCACCTGATTAGGAGTCGCACTTTAGTCATTCAACTATTGGCTCAAAATCCTTCCCTCGACATTACGTTTAAGGTTATCGGAGAACCACTCGTTGAGCGTCTTTTGTCCGAAGTGGATTTTCCCTATGAAGTAGTGGCGGATGAAGAAAGCTTACAACTGGATCAACATTTCGATATCTGCTTTTTCGATCTAATCCCTATCAGTGATACATTTTTTAAAAGAGTGAGTGACAAAGTAGACCTCCGCGTGAGTATCTCTCCTGTTTTTGAGAAGTTGGAAGAAGTGGATTTGATTTTCAACCGAACTAAATACCATGAGTGGTCCGATCGTTTTAGCGCAGGTCAATTTTACGGTGGATTAGAATATAGCATCATCCAATCTAATTGTAAAAGGATCAAAACTTCAATCTACGAAGACAATCTTGACTTAGAACAATTTCCAATTGCCATCATAATGGGAGGTGGTGATGCAGCTAATAAAACATTGCAGTTTTTAAAATCACTCAAAGAATGCAAAGTGCCGGCGACATTCTGGGTTTTACTTGGTGAGGGATACCAACATTCATACAATGAACTGATCAATGTAATCAAAAGCGATAGCAACCACGAAATCATCCTGGCCAAAACCAACAGAAGTATGTGGCACATTCTTCGGAATTGTATCCTCGCTATACTACCAGGAGGGATCACCACTTATGAAGCAGCTTATGCAGGTTTACCCACTATAAATATGCTGGAAGAGGAAGAAAAATACTACCTGATTCAGGAGTTGGAAGAAAATGAGGTCTGCTTATATAATGGGCTCATGAACGATAAAAACCTTTCCCGATTAAATACAATGATTGAGTCTTTGTATTACAACAGGAAAAAATTACTGCTTATGCATATCAACGCAAAAGATCTAATTCCTGATGATACTGCTAGTGAAATCCTTAGCATTTGTAAACAAAAAATCGAATCACTGAAGATCACTTAAAGTGACGAAGTAGTGTTACTTAGTTTTAATTACTTGTTTGAACGTATGAGCATATGTTTGGATTAGTTTTGTAAAAGTATTTGAACTAGGTTGCTCTAATTTTAACTCTTTATAAGCTGCTCCGAAAAGAGAATTTGCATATTGTATTTGAAGCAACAAACGTTTGTCCTTAGTCAGCGGTTTTCCTTTGTGCCAACCACTAGTATCTACAATTAATATACTCCCTTTCTCGCCTTTCAATTCCATCATATCTTCAGCAGCATAATGACTTTTCATCAAGTCATCGGTTTTTCTACCATCGGATAAAATAGCTTTAGGTTTGATGCGGTTTGACTTTCTGATGTAACAATGAGGTCCGGTTTCTGGGCCCACATCAGTCAGATAAAAAAAGAATTTTAAAAACTTAATTCGATCCATATCGAAGTGATACATTTGAGCTGCCGCTGATTTTGCTTTTCCTCCAAAAGGAAAACTCCACCACATCTGAATGTCACTTAAGACAGGTTTACATTGCATAAATTCATTGGCGATGGCCAGGAAAGATTTGTCAAATGCGATTTCTTGAACACTTGGGTTTTTCAGAAGTTGATCATTAGGAATCGTATAGCGAGGAGAGATAATATTATTTTCATCGGCTAACATTAATTCATTATAGTAGCGAGGCATATCGACACTTGCATCTAAAACTTTAGTTGGAGTAGCTTTTCCAAAGGCAGTCAATTTTTCCACCATCTCAGGATCTAATTTAGTTTCTATTTCGTAAAAACCATTTTCATTGATGGAGTCTACAATAGATTTTACCTCTTCACCAGACAAGTCGCCGAGGATGCCAGAAGCTCTAATCTTTTGATACTTTGGATAAAAAAAACCCAGCATACGGTTGATAAAACTATTGACTTTACCATTGCTCAGCACATAAAAATATCGCATCGCAAAATAAGACTGCTTAGGTGTTTTTTGGGTAAACAAGAAAACAAGGCCACCAAATACATAGATCAAAGAATAAATTGGAAGTTTTATTATGTCTTTCATTTGAGATACAATGGTTTTAATTTTTTAAAGAAACAAAAATCTAAGTTACTTATAAATTCTCGTCATTATTTTATTGGCAACTAAAGGTTTATAATGACTTATTTCATAATAATTACTAATAGGCTCTGTAAGATAATTTTTTCCTGAGAAATTATATACGTTTTGTGCTCCAAAAATTTTTTCCAAAAGATCGACTTGACTTTGTTCTAATGGAACTTGATCATACATAGGAGAAATTATGATTTTGTAATCCGTATCATGTTTTGAAAAAATTGCCTTAATTTCTGTAAGCTGCTTTATCTCTAATTCGGATACATCACATTTATCTCGCTTTTTTTGGCTAGGGCGATTGTAAAATACTTTTTTATCAATCAAGTCTTTATAATAAGCAATTGAATCCTTTTTTATGTGTTCATCACGACTATACCAAAAGTCACAATTTACATCATCGGCCCGAGAAGAGTAGTTGGTCTTGATGATTAAATTGGACATATAAGGGCGATGTTTTCCAAATATTTTACAATCGATATAAGCTGCCATAAATTTTAAATTCAAAGAAGCATTGAGGAAAACCATATAGTATTCCGTCATCGACCCTTTCGTAAATTCTGGAGGAGAAATAAAAATATGGCCTGTTCGGTTTTTTGTTCTAACTAAAAATTGGCGATCTATAATGACCAAAGCATTGTTTAGTTTCGAACCAATACTATCAATATATTTCACTTTATTTCTGACCCCATAAACACCTTCACCTCCTGCATCAAAATGAAATAGCTTAGATTCTTGCGATAAGTGACTTT
>JBLHJZ010000069.1:0-11947 GCA_047619515.1 Saprospiraceae bacterium
ACCTATTTTTGACAAAACAGATGCCGATAGAGATGGTGTTTTCGATATCGTAGATGATGAAAAAGATACACCTGAAGGTTACCCTGTAGACACAAAAGGGGTTCAATTGGATAGCGATAAGGACGGAGTTCCTGATGGAATGGATAAAGAACCTTATACCCCTCCATCTTTGGTTGGTACAGTAAATAGTGCTGGAGAAGGTACCGCTCCAGATCCTGGTTATGTAAATGAAGATGATGTCAATCGTATCGTCGATGCTAAATTGAAAGGTTTTGAAGCTTCGATGGGAGATGATTTATCAGATTGGATTTTACCAATTATCAATTATGATCTTGATAAATATAATATTCGCGCATCAGAGTTCGGTAAATTACACCAGGTAGCTACGCTAATGAAGGCGCATGAAGATCTTAAGATTTTAGTTACAGGTTATACTGACCTTACTGCTGCTGACTGTTATAATCAGGTATTATCTTATAATAGAGCAGAAACGTCTATTAACTATCTTGTTAATAAATATGGTATTTCAAAAGATCGTCTGGTATTAGACTGGGCTGGAGAAACTAATCCATTAGAAGATACTAAAAGAGTTAGCTTTTGGAATCGCCGGGTAGAGTTCTCCGTAGCTAAGGGTCAAACTGATAAAGGAAAGCCTGACTGTGGAACATCTAATGCGGGTTCTGGTAAAGGAAGTTCTTACTCAGGAAATAAAGAAGCAGGCTACTAGTACTTGTTTGTCCTTAAACAAATAAAAAGGGTTGATTCATTTCGAATCAACCCTTTTTTATTTGTTTAAAGACGGCTTTAGTATTTACCCATAGAAAGTAATACGAGTGTACAGGCATTTAGCACTTCAATACCCTTCTCTTCTGCCAACTTTGCTAAAACAAAATTTTCTGTCCCAGGATTGAATATGATCCTTTTGGGGTGAAGATTGAGGATATAATCATAATACTCCTCCTGTCTTTTTGGATTCAGATAAAGTGTGACCGTATCGATATCTTCTAGCTGGGGCAGATCATTTCTGATCAGCTCTTCTGCGACAATACCTATCTTTATACCGACTGGAATGGCCTCATGCCCAGCTTCTTTGAGCCTATGCATTGCCAAATAAGCATATCTGGCAGGGTTTGTCGAAGCACCTAATACCAATGTCTTTTTCATACAATCATGTGTTTTTGAGTAATCTCAAACAAAAAGCCGTAAGAAAAGGTTTAATCATTCTTACGGCTTTTTACTATTGAATCAAAAAAGCAGCTTTACTTAGACTAATAGTCGAATCGGTTCTTCAAGAATTGATTTGAATGTTTGAAGGAATTTGGCACCAGTAGCTCCGTCAACCACCCTGTGGTCACAGGAAAGGGTTACTTTCATCATATTCCCTGGAACAATCGCCCCATTCTTAATGATCGGTTTTTCAATGATTCCCCCAACGGCAAGAATACAGGCATCAGGAGGGTTGATAATAGCTGTAAATTCCTCTATTCCAAACATGCCTAAATTTGAAATAGTGAAAGTATTTCCTTGCATCTCAGGAGGTTGAAGTTTTTTCAACTTTGCTTTCCCGGCTAAGTCTTTTACTTCCACATTGATCTGAGCCAGAGATTTCATATCGGCATGATTAATAACCGGAACTAAGAGTCCATCTTCAACGGCTACTGCGACACCAATATTAATGTCTCCGTTTATTCTGATCTTATCTCCTAGCCAGGAAGAGTTGACAGCCGGATGTTGTCGAAGCGAAGCAGCAGCGGCTTTGACCACCAGGTCATTAAAGGATATTCGAACAGGAGAAACCTCATTCAATTGTTTTCTGGCTTCGATCGCCTTATCCATATTCATTTCGATAGTCAGGTAGAAATGGGGAGCAGTAAACTTACTCTCTCCGAGGCGTCTTGCAATGATTTTTCGCATTTGACTCACCGGAATATCTTCTGAGGGTCTGGCACTGCCATTGAGGTTAAATGAAGGTACATTAACTTTTGTTTCTTTCGGAGCAATCCCTTGAGGTTTGCTATGGATATAAGTCTCAATGTCTTTTCGTACTATCCGACCATGATCACCTGTCCCTGCAACTGAACTAATCTCAATCCCAGCTTCGGAAGCCATTTTTTTTGCAAGCGGAGAAGCCTTAATCCGCTGGTCTGTTTGCGTAGCGGTTGGTGTTTGCGGGACGACAGCAACGGGCGCAGCAGCAACTTCTACAGGCATAGACGGCGGCGTACTTTTTTCAACAGCAGGAGCACCTGCTTCTTGAGGGGTACTGGCTTCTGCAGCAGCGAGTGCTACTTTATAATCTTCACCAGCTTTTCCAATTACAGCCAATATGCCATCTACAGGCACTGGGCCTTCTTTCACTCCAATATAAAGTAGCACACCTTCCTGGTAACTATCTAACTCCATAGTGGCTTTATCTGTTTCTACCTCCGCTAGCACATCACCGGGCTCAACCGTATCGCCTACCTGTTTAAGCCATCCGACGATGTTACCTTCTTCCATTGTATCACTCATTCTGGGCATTCGGATTACTTCAGCCATATTTTCATATTTTATAGATTTTAAATAATACCCGCAAAAATGCAATAATTTGCGCTAAATGTGGACTTTTTTTTATAAAAACTAATTGCTCTAGGACAAATCTTATACGTACGCATGTATGGACAAACAATAAATAAAAGCTAAAGCGACCGTAGGAAGTGTTGATTTTGTTTATTGCTTGTCTCAAAACACAGGATTTGTCATAGAACTAAACTAACTACATAATAACTTTAAAAACATATTTGTTCAGATATTTAATTCTTTTTTAGATAATACTCATGTGATTGGATGATGAAAAGGTATCTAGTGCCTCATCCCATAAGTAAATGATGGTTTAGGAACCGTTAGGCAGGTTTTCCGCATCTTTCAGACTCACAATGCACTCAAATTCAACTCGACATTTAACACTTGACAAAGCACTAGGAGCGAATTTATACAAAAGTCTTTATTAACTTTGTCGTATGAATTTTTCATCAAAACTAATAGAGGAAGCGGTAAATGCTTTTTCAAGCTTACCGGGGATTGGTAAAAAGTCTGCTTTAAGGTTGGTCTTACACCTTATGAATCAGGATAAGGAAGTCGTTGAATCATTTGGGGAGGCCATTGTAAAAATGCGGAACAATCTCAAAAATTGTAAGCAATGTCATAATCTATCTGATACGGAGATTTGTAACATTTGCCTGGATACGCGCCGGGACGAACAGGTCATCTGTGTGGTAGAAAGTATAAGAGATATCATGGCCATAGAAGATACCGGGCAATTTAGAGGAAAGTACCATATATTAGGTGGCGTAATTAATCCAATTGAAGGAATCTCTCCAAATGATTTGAATATCGAAAGTCTGGTAGCACGAATACAAAAGAATGCGGTCAGTGAAATCATCATGGCCATTAGCCCTACTATTGAAGGAGATACTACTATTTTTTATGTGTCAAAACAATTGAAGAATAGTCCTGTAAAAATCAGTACCATTGCACGTGGGGTATCTTTTGGAGGCGAATTGGAATATGCAGATGAACTGACACTTGGTCGTTCCATTATTGCAAGAACACCTTACCGAAAGGTATTAGAATAGCATTCCCTTCCAGATGAAATTATCTGTCATAATTGTCAATTATAATGTAAAATACTTTTTGGAACAGGCGCTACTTTCTGTAAGGCAGGCTTGTACAAATATTGATGCGGAGGTATTTGTAGTCGATAACAATTCTGTAGATGACTCCGTGGAGATGGTCAGGGAAAAATTTCAGGAAGTTATACTCATCGCAAATAAAGATAACCCTGGGTTTTCAATAGCTAACAACCAGGCCATTAAGCTATCAAAGGGCGAATATGTACTTTTGTTGAATCCGGATACTGTTGTGGAAGAAGATACTTTTGAAAAGTGTATTCGGTTTATGGATGCCCATCCCCAGGCAGGTGGTTTAGGGGTGAAAATGATTGACGGCTCCGGCCGCTTTTTACCAGAGTCCAAGAGAGGGTTTCCTGCTCCGAAAGTGGCTTTCTACAAAACCTTTGGTTTATCCAAATTATTTCCAAAATCCAAGACCTTTAATCATTATCACCTGGGATATTTGGATAAAGATGAAAACCATGAAGTGGAAGTACTCGCCGGCGCTTTTATGTGGCTCAGAAAGTCTGTATTGGATGAGGTCGGGTTGTTGGATGAAGCCTTTTTTATGTATGGCGAGGACATAGATTTGTCCTATCGTATTGTAAAAGCAGGGTATAAAAATTACTATTTCTCAGACACAACAATTATTCATTATAAGGGAGAGAGTACAAAGAAAGGGAGCCTGAATTATGTCAAAACCTTTTATAAGGCAATGATCATTTTTGCCCGGAAGCATTTTCAGGGAGAGCAAGCATGGCTTTTTATTTTGATGTTGCAGGGTGCCATTTACTTTCGTGCATTTATTACACTTGTAAGCAATTTTTTCAGAGCAGCTTACCTTCCGATGCTAGATGCAGCCCTGATTTTTATTGGGTTTTATTTTTTAAAGGATTTTTGGGCAAATTATTACTTCAAAGATCCTGATTACTATCCTGCATCATTTCTATATTTCAATATTCCACTCTATATCTGCTTTTGGCTGGTTTCTGTTTACTTTAGTGGCGGCTATGACAAACGCAGCAATATTCGGCAGTTGGTCAGGGGTATTTTTATAGGTACGGTGTTACTTGCTGCGGTTTATGGCTTTTTAGATCTGGAATACCGAACGTCGAGGATACTTATTATCCTTGGGATGGTGTGGGCGGTAGTATCCACCATCGCACTGAGAGTTACGCTTCATTTTTTACAATATCAGAACCTAAACATAGGGAGGGATAAAAGTAGAAACCTGGTAATAGTCGGCACAGCAGAGGAAAGCAGCAGAGTGATGGATCTTTTGTACCAGGCTGAAGTTCAGAATAAGCTCATCGGTACTGTCGCCCCCCAGGGTATTGATGATGCGAAAATCTATCTAAGCAAGTTATCACAACTCGATGAGGTTGTACATATTTACAAAATCAATGAGGTCATTTTTTGTTCGAAAGATATTAGTGCTCAGGATATTATGCGCTGGATGACTAAGATCGGGGCAGACGTTGAGTATAAAATCGTACCCAAAGAGAGCCTGAGTATTATCGGCAGCAGCTCTAAGCATTCCAGTGGCCAATTGTATACCATAGATATTCGTTTTGAGATATCAGACTTAAGAAACAGGAGAAATAAAAGAATGCTTGACTTGTCGGTGGCGCTCTTATTATTGTTTTTTTGCCCCTTCACTATTTGGTTTGTAAACCATAGATCAGGTTGTTTTTTAAATATTTTCAAAGTGCTTCTTGCTAAGAAAACCTGGGTGGCTTACATTGGTTCAGATGATGCCAGGATAGAGAATTTGCCTAATCTCCGCAGGGGAGTTTTGTCTCCGGCTGACGGAATAAAAATTGCTAATATCAACTTGCCTACTATTCAGCGACTGAATTTTATTTATGCAAAGGATTATTCTACTTATACCGATTTGGAAATTATTTGGAAAGGATTTAAAGAGCTTGGCCGGCATTAGAGCATGGTGGGGATTTGTTTTTGGAAGCGAAAATATTCAGTTTTGGATTCTCGGGAAGCTATTTTTGAGCCGCATAGCTGGCTATGTGGCTCAAAAATAGTGAAGCGAAGTTCCTGAAATGGACATTTGCAGCCCGAAGGATAAATCCCCAACATGCTCTAGTATTTATACAGTCTTAAGCCAGTGCTTTTTAAAACTGCAACACCTTAGCCAATCAACCGTTTGATATAAGATTGAAATAAACAGGAAATAATGTTACAAAATCAAATCAAAGCACTAGCTAAAGAATACTTCGGCGATACCATTAAAATTCGACGGCATATCCATGAAAATCCTGAGCTTTCTTTCGAGGAAAAAAAGACGGGACTCTTTATTGTCAAGCAACTTAAAGCATATAAAATTCCTCACAAACATGGTTGCGCAGTGAACGGCGTAGTGGGCTTGATTGAAGGAAAGAACCCTAAGAAAAAAGTCATTGCATTAAGAGCTGATATGGATGCCTTACCGATTGAGGAAGCCAATGACGTGCCTTATAAATCCAAAAACAAAGGCATCATGCATGCTTGTGGTCATGACGTCCATACTTCCTCTTTGTTAGCGACTGCCAGGATTTTGAATACCCTTAAAAAGGAATTCGAAGGTACCATAAAGCTGATTTTTCAACCCGCAGAGGAACAGCTTCCAGGTGGAGCTTCCATCATGATCAAAGAAGGGGTACTCGAAAACCCCAAACCATATGGTATATTAGGACAGCATGTTCATCCGCCGCTTAAAGTTGGAAAGGTTGGCTTCCGGCCCGGAATGTATATGGCTTCTGCTGATGAATTATATGTTACCGTAAAAGGTCGTGGTGGGCATGGAGCTTTACCTCAGCATTGTGTGGATCCTATAGTCATCACTGCTCAAATCATTACTGCTTTGCAACAAGTGGTGAGTCGAAATGCCAACCCTACTGTTCCAAGCGTTTTGACTTTCGGGAAAATTAATTCGACAGGTGGGGCGACCAATGTAATCCCTAACGAGGTGAAACTGGAAGGCACTTTCCGGACGATGGATGAAAAGTGGCGAAAGAAAGCGCATAAATTAATGAGAAAAATTGCAAAAAGTATCGCCAAAGGAATGGGAGGCACTTGTGATTTTGAAATTATGATAGGCTATCCTGCTTTGATCAATCACCCTGAGCTGACACTCAAAGCTAAACAAAATGCCATCGCTTACCTTGGCGCCAAAAATGTGGTGGACCTGCCGATTCGTATGACTGCTGAAGATTTTTCTTACTATTCGCAAAAAATACCCGCTTGTTTTTATAGGCTGGGTACCGGTAATCCTGAGCAAGGAATTACTTCGCCGGTACATACCAATACTTTTAATATCGATGAGAAAGCGCTGGAATTGAGTGCGGGCCTCATGGCATGGCTTGCGATTTGTGAACTGCGGGAGCAATAGCGGAGATATGGCAATAACAAGACCGTAGCCCAATCACTAGTAAAAAGATCACTAGCTTGTAATTCAAAGAGTTGAAGCTATTCTTGTGATTGCCACGATAGATGAGACACTATGCTAGCTCCTCCCGGCTAATAAGGGTGAATTATAATTTTCTTTCCTTGGGCTTGATATATTAAAAAAATTAGTATATCTTATAAGCCATTAATATTGAGGCATCTATTGATATTTTTTTTTGTAATTTAATGTTAAAAAAGAACTGAAAACCTAAAATTGGCGTTAAAATTGCGGTTTTTTTTAATATCAACATTACTATGATTTATTTTTACTTTTCATCATTTCTTTAACCCTCTCTTTTAAAACTGCATATGGCGAAGATATTGATCGTTGACGACGAAGCGGCAATCCGAAACACCTTCCGCGACATTCTGGAATTTGAAAAATACACAGTAGAAGATTCCCCTGATGGATTGGATGCATTAGTAAAACTAAAGCAAAGTAACTTTGATGTAATCATCATGGATATTAAAATGCCCAAAATGGATGGCATGGAGACGCTTGAGCGTATTCAGATACTGACTCCGGATACTCCGGTGATTATGATTTCAGGGCATGCGGATATTAACACTGCTGTGGAAGCGGTTAAAAAGGGAGCATTTGATTTTGTATCAAAACCGCTCGACTTAAATAGAATGTTGATTACTGTCCGTAATGCCATGGACAAGTCTAGTTTGATTGTAGAAACGAAAGTACTCAAAAAACGTTTTTCTAAATCAAAAACCCAAAATATTATCGGTGAATCCTCGGTGATCAGTTCTATTAAGGACACCATAGATAGGGTTGCTCCGACGGAAGCAAGGGTATTAATCACCGGATCAAATGGCACAGGAAAAGAACTCGTAGCCCGGTGGATACATGAGAAGAGTGCTCGTCGGGATTTTCCCATTATTGAGGTCAATTGCGCGGCTATTCCTTCCGAATTGATCGAGAGCGAACTATTTGGCCATGAGAAAGGTTCCTTTACCTCTGCGTACAAGCAAAGGATTGGAAAATTTGAACAAGCCAACGGCGGCACTATTTTTCTGGATGAAATCGGGGATATGAGTCTTGATGCACAGGCTAAAGTGCTCAGAGCCTTACAGGAAAATGTAATTACCCGGGTAGGAGGAGAAAAAGATATTAGGGTGGATGTAAGAGTAATTGCGGCCACCAATAAAAACCTGAGAGAAGAAATTGATAATAAGCGGTTCAGAGAAGATCTTTACCACAGGCTAGCAGTGATAGTGATCGAAGTTCCTACGCTCAATAATCGTCGCGAAGATATCCCTCTTCTGATTACACATTTCAATAATCTGGTGAGTTCTGAATATAGTATCGATTCTAAAGTAGTCACGGATAAGGCGATAACTGGTCTCCAAAACTATAACTGGACGGGGAATATCCGCGAGCTTCGAAATGTGATGGAACGATTGATTATATTGAGTGGTGAGCAGATTACACTGGCTGATGTCGATAAATTTGTGACCAATAATACTTCTCCCGAAAATTCTAAATTGAGTGAACTCTTCGAAAAGTATAATAATATCGATGATTTGCTTAAGTTTGTGAAGAATGAGTATGAAAAAACGATGGTGCAAAACGTTTAAAAGTACTCCTCCTTTGAAAACCGATTAAAGATTTGATAAAAAATATTTTATTATTCAAAAAGCCTGTCAAATTTTCTGACAGGCTTTTTGTCGCTATAAATAAGCAATAATATGAATGCCAACAGAAATAAAAATGAAGATTCAGGGAAAGAAAGAAGAATGAAAGAGTGGAGTAAGCATAAGGGAGAAAATTCCTGGACGATGTTCAAAGTGATGTCAGAATTTGTTAATGGTTTTGAAACGATGAATCGTATCGGGCCCTGTATTTCTATTTTTGGTTCAGCAAGGACCAAGCCCGAAGACCCCTACTATCAATTAGCTACCCGTATCGCTATGCGGGCCACTGACGAAGGGTATGGGGTCATTACAGGCGGCGGTCCTGGTATCATGGAAGCCGGCAATAAAGGAGCTTCAATGAACGGTGGGCTTTCCGTGGGCTTAAATATCGACCTTCCTTTTGAGCAGGGACATAATCCTTTTATTCATCATGAACATAACCTCAATCACCGTTATTTCTTTGTAAGAAAAGTGATGTTTGTAAAATATGCCCAGGCCTTCATCGCACTGCCTGGTGGCTTTGGAACGATGGATGAACTATTTGAAGTGCTAACCCTGATTCAGACTCAGAAGATTACCAAGGTTCCCGTGATCTTGGTGGGAAGCGAATTTTGGGGAGGTTTGAGACAATGGATTATCGATATCATGCTAAAAAAAGCACATAATATCAGCGAGCCTGATTTGGATTTAATTCCGATCGCTGATGATCCTGATGAGGTTATCAAAATCATCAATGACTTTTACTCGAGTGATCCGGGACATGAACTGGCGCCTAATTTTGATTTGTAGCTTAGCCAGAGAGCAGTCATCCTATCACTCCAAGTGATAGGATGACTAACTCCAAGTAATAAAACCCTAATTCAGCAACTGCCACGACACCCCAAACTTAATCGTAAAGTAAGGCTGTGCATATCCTCCGGCCTGGTAGTAGATTTTATTTTCCAGCAATTGATTAAGGTTTTCGCCGCGTAGAAAGAATCGTAAGTTTTTTATCTTAAAACTAGTATAAGCATCTACTACAGGATACAATTCTACTTCCTGGAAATCCTGTAAATGAAATTGGCCGATCAGGGGCTGGTAGTAATCAGCATAATAAGATTTGACCAGGCGGAGATCCAATCCGATACGAAGCAGCATTATTTTTTTGAAAATTTTACCTTCAAAATATAGATTGTGTTTAGAAAAAAATGAAGGCAGCCGGATGACATCTTCCGTTGTCGTTTGTAAAGCGATCGTATTATCCAGGTGTAATTTCCACACTTTAAAGCCTTGATTGACAATCAATTGTAAAATACTGACCGGCGTACCTGTTTGTTTTGGAAAAGCCAGCGTATCAAAATAGATTAGGTTGTTTAACAAGTGATATTGCCCCGTAGCGCTGAATCGCAGTTTAGGTAAACTATAGGTCGCTGAAAGGCTCGTTTCAAAAGTTTTGTCAAAATCATTTTTCCATAATAACTGTTCAGAGATAAACATGCGCTGCTGCATCAAAGCTGGGGAGTACAACTGATTTATCGCAGTGGCTTTAAAAGTTCCTGCTTTTTTAAAATCTAAAAATAACTCACCGCCCAGGCGGTAATCGCCGAAATTATCCCCAAGATTATAATTCAAAAAGGTCTGGACCTTGAGCCTTTCACCAGGAGTAAAATTCCATTGCCCACCAAGAATCACGTGATTGATGGTAGAATCCTTCGGTTCCTGATTCAGGAAATGGAGCTGGTGTTCAAGGCTAATTTTTAAAAGATCTCTCTGCGATACCTTTCCGCTTTTGGAAGTGATAATCGCAAAGGTATTGGAGATACTATTATCTTTAATAAAATACCGTAGCCCTCGGGTATCGACGAGTAAGTGTTTGTAATAAAGGGTATCTCCTACAACAGTTTTGTCATAAAATTTATAAGCATTCGTTCTAAAAACAAGGTCATGGCTGAGGATAAAATTTCTTTGTGCGGCCGTTTGATCCAGAGAATCAGGTTTGCGCTGTAAATTATATTGATGAGTAAATGCATATTCCCGGTTTACATAAAAGGTTTGTGCATCCGTGAGATAAACGGGAATATTGAAAACTCTATCGGTATTGGTTGTAGAGAGTCTTTCAAAATTAACGCCTCCGCTGTCTGCTACATCGTTGGAGTTGGAGACAAAATTTAAAAAAGCATTATATTTTCCACCTTTGTGATGATACCACCAGCCCAGTCCCAGCGCAGAGTTGATCACCGCCTGAGATTTCAACTGCCCCTGATTATTCATCCGTTTGTAATCAGCGGAAAAATTTAATCCCTTTGCGAAATTGCGGGTAAACCGGCCTTTAAAGTAGGTGTTTTCCTGAGATGGCCCCTGGGCGAAATAGAGATCAGAGAAAGGCTTATTGATTTTATAAAATGGAATATCCTGGTAATGAATCCGGTAGAGGTCATACTGATGAAAACCGACATCCAATCCCAGATGGTTTCGAGGTTCGTAAAGCTGTGGTAGGATGGCGGTTCCGAGGTTGCCAAGTTGAGCATGATCTACCACTCGCTGTCGGGCCGGGTCATATTGCTCCAGGCGATTATTCAACAAGGAATCAGAAAACTGCGTAAGCAGATCAAGATTAGTCTGGTAAAAAAAAGGAGCGCTGAAGGTATCCGGTTCGACCGGGTCTTGCTGGGCAGGAGTAGAACTGCCGCCAGAGCCACTACCCGGAAATTGGGCATACCCTAAAGATAGATTCAGTATAATAAAAAGCCAACTTAATTTTAGCCCTGTCTTCATAGCTGCAAAAATAACAAACCAATAATAGATAATGGCTTCGTTTGTTGTTTAATAAAAACTCTTTTTGGCCTATTAAATTGCTTAAGAATAGACGGTGTGATTTTTATTATAATCAGCAGAGAGAACGAACTTAGGAGGGTGTTCAAATAACGGTGTCTTGGGGGCGGGTAGGCGGAGACACCGTTTTTTGAATACGCTGGAACTTAGGGACAGGTCTCCAATAACTGTCTGTTTTATACTTGCAAATTTTATGTAGCCATTAGCACCGAAGGCGTTAATAAAAACATAATTTCCAATATAATAAATCAGCGTCTTTCAGCGTCGAACAATAAAAAATTAATCATTTCAAAAAATCATAATAACTTATATCGACCACCTGACCCCTTAACCCCTTTCTTACATATCAAGTATCGCCGGGCTCATCCCCATATTTGAGAATCCTCCGTCGTGATATAGAT
>JBLHJZ010000070.1:0-11914 GCA_047619515.1 Saprospiraceae bacterium
TCGCTTCGCTTGTGATGGGTGGTCGCTTCGCTTGTGATATGGTGATCGGGCTACGCCCTTGTGAGGTCGCTTCGGAGCGATTCCACAAGACCGTAGGTCGATCACCTGGGCATACTCAAGCATCCAATCCATTATATATTTAATTATCTTTGCCTTAATGTCAAAATCCAAACGCATATTAGGAGTTGATCCCGGGACAAATTTTCTGGGCTACGCTGTCATCCAGGTGGAGAAGAACAAGATTCAACTGGTCAAAATTGGTGTCGTAAAAATGGGCCACCTCGAAACCCAGCAGCTAAAACTAAAGAAAATATTTGAACGCCTCCAGGAAATTATCAGCTCCAGCTCACCTGATAGCATGGCCATCGAAGCCCCCTTCTTTGGGAAGAATGTACAATCTATGCTCAAACTTGGCAGGGCTCAAGGAGTAGCTATTGCTGCTGGGATGACTAAAGAAATTGACGTCACGGAATATTCTCCCAAGAAAATCAAGCAGTCGGTGACCGGTAATGGCAATGCTTCTAAAGAACAGGTCGCTGCTATGTTGGAGACTATTTTAAAAACAAAACTCGACGATCAAACCTTAGACGCTACCGACGCTCTGGCTACTGCAGTGTGCCATCATTTTCAATCTTCCAATGTACTTTCCGGTGGAAAAAAACATAGCGGTTGGGATAGTTTTGCTAAGGACAATCCGGATAGGGTTAAGAAATGAGAAATTTGGAATTGTCCTTTCGAGCATTAGCGCTGGCTTGATACAGTGTATCAATGGAATTAGCTTTAGGATCCGAGAAATCTATTTGTTTCTAAACACCCCAAATATGGAATAAAGGAATCTTAAAAATTATTACTAATCTGAACAGCAATATCGGCTAGTTCATCCGGAGAGATTTTTAATTTCGGATTTTGGAAATTAATATCCGACATCTTGTTCATCGGGATAAGATGGATATGAGTATGGGGCACTTCAAGACCAATGACCGTCACACCGATTCTTTCGCAGGGGAAAGATTTCTCAATTGCTCTTGCCACTTTTTTACTGAACACCATCAGGTCACCCAACAGTTCATCATCTAAGTCAAAAATATAATCAACCTCTGCTTTTGGGATCACCAGGGTGTGTCCTTTTACCAAAGGATTGATATCCAGAAAGGCTAGATACTTACTTGATTCAGCTACTTTATGACAAGGAATTTCGCCATTAATAATTTTTGTAAATATAGTAGGCATCTAAGCAGTAATATTGATAATTTCGAATTTAAGAATTCCACTTGGTGTTTCAACTTCAGCTGTTTCGCCAATTTTTTTGCCCATAATCCCTTTACCAACCGGAGAATTAGAAGCAATTTTTTTAGCCTTAAGGTCAGATTCTGCCTCGGGCACTAAGGTATAGGTAAGGTCTTTTTTTGATACGGTATTTCGCATGGTTACAGTGGTCAGCAAAGACACTCTGGAAGTATCGATATTAGTGGTATCCAATATTTTAGCTACCGCCAGTTTCGTTTCCAGCTGGTTTATTTTTAGTTCCAACATGCCCTGTTCATCCTTTGCAGCTTTGTATTCCGCATTTTCGGATAAATCCCCCTTCTCTCTTGCTTCAGCGATTGCTTCGGCTATTTTTGGCCGTTCCGAATATTTCAATTCTTTCAGCTGCGAGGTAAGTCTATCGTATCCTTCTTTAGTTAAATAAACTACATCTGACATAATCTGATTTTTTTGTTCCAATACTGATTAGTTCTGTTGTCACTTTTATTATTGATCTCCGAGAGATCTCATTCCGCACCTAAAAAATATGGAAAATTTTTAAAGTAAAAAACAGAAAACAAATAAAGTCTTCTGCAGCACAAGCGTGCTAAATTAATACATTTTGACATAACGCATCGCGTGGATAAAAAAAATTGCTTACCACTGATGGCTTTTACGTATAAGCCAAAAACGTTTCTATCAGAATCGATAGAAACGTTTTTGCTGTTATTAGGAAACAAAGATAGTTATTTTAAACCATATAAAATGATAAAATTTCTAAAACAACTATTCCTCTTATTATAAAATAAATCGAACGCCGATGTTATGGGTACCATTCCAGATTCTGGTCTGACGGTATGAATAATCAATTCCGAATCTTTTGTCACTTCCTCTTTTCATTGGCACTTCCACTGAAAGCCCTCCACTTACTCCATCATAAACAGGAGCTTTCAGGCTGTTATTTTCAAAAGAGCCCAGCTCATATTTGTATCCGCCCCTAAGCATAAACATATTGTTGAAAGCATATTCTACTCCAACTCCAATCTGATCCTGAGAAAACGAATTAGAAGTAAAATTTGTAAGAACCGTCAATTTGTTCTTTGGATTCATAACAAAATCATAAGAAGCTCCGATATTCAGGGCAGAAGGAAGCTCAAACTGTTGTGACCGTTGAAAATAGGTCAATTCGTAAGATAACTGCCCAGGGCTTGGAGCTGTATTAGAAAGTCCTTGTCCCGAAAATTTCATTGGTGTTCCAACATTTCTGAGTGAAATCCCAAATTTAAAATTATCCTGAGGACCTGTTACGTATTGAACACCCGCATCAATAGCTACCCCAAAAGCAGCAATATCTGCAGTGGATTCTGAAATAATTCGAAGGAGAATGCCAACAGACACTTTATTATCAAATAAATGACTATATCCCAATCCCATATTAAAAAGGGAAGGAGAAAAAGAAGCACCAGTTCCTTCCGGTTGTTGTGCTGTAGTCACCTGAATATCTCCCAAATCCGTCACCATAATACTTAAACCAAAAGCCCCGTTCTTGCCTATCTTTTTAGCGAATCCAAATGCATTTAAGGTTATATCCGTACCTTGCAGGTATCGGGTACTCGCAAATACAAACTCCGTATTATCAATACGAACAACACCGGCCGGATTGATTCTCATCGCTTCGACCCCACTTGCGTAGGAGGTGGTCATGGTGTGCAAACCTGCAGTTCTTGCCCAAGGGTTGAGTAGTAATTGAGCGGCACCCGCTTCCCCCTGACGATCCGGATTTCCGGCTTTGACAATATCAACAGTGCACAAGGTCACCAAGAGGGTAAGAAATATGTATAAATATTTATTCATTTTATCTATTATTTAAAATAATCAAAATTCAGCATTGAACCCCGAAGATATCGGGATTCAATGCCTTTATTTTATAAACCGTTCGGGTCAAATTGACGTCCGACACCAAACCACTTAATTACTCTTTCTCCCAAACCCTCTGCTGCTATATGCACCAGGTAAGTACCACTGGCGACCGGAATACCTTTATCATTCTTTAAATCCCACTCAATGGCTGGTATAATCTGATCCCTCAATACCGGAGCATATTCAATATCTTTAAACTCTCTCTCCTCATTCAGGATATATTGTCTCACAAACTTCCCATCCAAGGTAAAGATTGTCACCGTACTCTTTGCAGGAAGATTAGTGATCTTGACCGTATTGGTAAACTGACTGGTCTCGTATGCGGAGTATCCATAGTATGGGTTAGGAACCACATTAATGGCATCAAGCTGTGTTTCAATTTCTGCTGCATCATCAACCAGATCAGCTTTTACCCCTTCGAAAGAGAAAAGGTATTTATTCAATCCTTCATTCTCGCCCGTCCCTATGGCTACTGCATACGGATTATCAACCCTTAATTTGATCACTACATCATTTGGGATTAAGCCATCTCCATAAGACAACAACTCTGTTCCTTCAGTTAAGAGCGGAAATCCAGCCCATTTAATGGTCTTGACAGCGTTAAGTTTGCCTACATTACTACCATTAAGGAGGTTATAAATCGTTTGGCAGGAATCATACTTCGTATCGGACACATAGATATAATGTTGTCCGCCTCCAATAAAACCATACGGATAAGAACCTGGTAAGTTTAACCTTGGAGACACCATTTCAGCTGTTGGGTTCCACATCATATCTCTACCGGTGAGGCTTTTTTCAAGTTCACCTGTACTATCAGTCATACATAAATTAGGTACTGAAGCACAGTCATAAGTAGAATTTTCTCCAAAGAAAATATTGAGCCTGTGCCCAGTCTCAAGGTTCACGGCATAACCAGGAAACCAACCCATACCCGTCCCTGAAGCATCTTCGTTCGGAAATTCTCCACCATCAAGTCCCACAGAGTTGGCTGCTCTTGGCTCGAAACTCTCTGTATCGAGGTCCGTAGGAATTCCAAGTCCACTAGAACCATAGTAAAAAGGATTGGCAGTCTCCACGATTACACATCTACTCCACTTGGATTTATCCGAAGTCATCACAATATCCACATTCGGTAAACTCTTTAATAGGTTTTGCCCATTTGCAGAAAAATTGGTACTATTCATCCATGATGGGGAGATCAATGGATTGATCAATCCGAAATCTAACATTCGATAAGGATAGAAAAAACCGGAAGCTATGTCCGTAAGCCCTCTATCCGGATCAACTAATGATACAGCGCTCCCGCCTCCAATATAATTAAAGGGTGGTCCGCTAGACGGTATAGCAGATAACCAGTTTACTGAATTGGGGTCACTATATTCAATGTCAAATCCGATGGCACCATTTGAAGGATCCGACTTATCGCCTGCATCATCCGTCTGGCCAATACTTACAGAGAATCCAAATTCTGCCATCGCCTGTTCATTCAGGCTTTCTATCGTCCTGGCAGATAGCGAATCATAAGTACCCCCAATTTCTCTAAGTCTCCATCGTGCCTCATCCAGATTGGCAGGAGTTTCATCTTCAAATGTCAGCTCAAATTCTCCGTTCACAATATCCAATGGATTGAATACTTTAACCACTATCGGTGCATTTCCACCCGTATAAGTAATTGTACCATCAAATTCATCGGAAAGCATTGCTTCCCGTTGTTCCTGAGAAACATTAAGGAAATTGCCACCAACACCAATCCCCTCAACACGGGTAATTACAGGTCCTTCTCCATATTCAGCATTAAGCTTGCGATCAACAATCGGACGCGGAATTACAGTGTATCCATCAATACCTGACTCAGGGCCAACATTTCTACGCCCTTCAAGGTAAGGTGTTTTCTGCCCTGTGCCTGGAGGAGTATTATCAAAAGGCTCCCACTCATTATGTGCATAAGCTAATACAGAGAAATAATATTTCTTATGGTTGATTAATTTATTGGATTCTATGCCAAATTGATCTTCTGTTACACTAAACGTAGTAAAGATACCTTCATCTACGCCCTCTACTTTCAACTCAGGTGTAAAAATTGGATCGCCACCTTGAATAGGATTATTGATTGCTGTCCAGTTAAAAACATTCTTAATTCCGTTTTTGACATCAACTTCAAAGATCAATCTTGCTTCATCGGGGTTATCAAATTTTTCAATATTTGGAGATGTTAACTGGAATACTTTATACCCTTCGAATTTATACGATATCTCATCAATAGGTCGTCCAGGAGGAGCACGTAAATCTATTTCGGAGTATTGTTCTCTAAAGTTATTAGAGCTTTCTTCATTTGAAAGTGTAATGATAATTTCTTCGTCCAATTCAATAAAACATACATCCGGAGCATCCGGCCCATCTGTAATATCAAAACAGTTATTAAATAAAGCCTGTGCTACCTCATCCGCAGCAACCAAGCGTCGGATAGAAGGGCCGGGATAATCCTCATTAGGTATCCAGACCACACCAATGATCAACTCATTCTTGGCACTTGGAACCAAGCGGAAAGGTCCGGAAGCCTGAATTGTACGCCGGTCACCGTTAGGAAGGCTTTCCTCAAACATTGACCATCCACCAGTATCATCTGGTGCTTCAGTAAAAGCATAGTCAATAAAATCTGTACTTCCCGGATTATATCCTTGTCCCCCATATGTAAATCGGGTACCATCCGCCCAAGAGCCAGATAAATAACGATAAAACTCAATAGGGTTACCTGTTGACGGATCGGTTGTTCCTGGAGTAGGTGTAGGGTCAGTCGACGGGTTATTAAAATAGGTGAATGCACTCATCCCTAACTCAATAATAGTATCTCCTTGCTCATTAAGGAATGGATTACGCAATCCACCTGAGGCATCTATACCATTGATATATACCTTTGGTCCTAATGGCCCCCTGAAATAATCGACCCCCAAAATCGGAATGTCTGTACAATAGGTTTGAACCCCTGCACAATCATTACAACTGGCTTCACCATCCAAGGCATCTGAATTATAAACATACATCAACTCTAAAGCAGTATCACAACCTATATAGTCATCCAGATAACAACCTAAATCGGGATCAATCCACATGGCAAA
The DNA here is from genome assembly GCA_047619515.1 of Saprospiraceae bacterium. Lineage (GTDB taxonomy): Bacteria > Bacteroidota > Bacteroidia > Chitinophagales > Saprospiraceae > JAHDHW01. Next base: position 6,282 of record JBLHJZ010000070.1, read on the forward strand.
ATAAGTACTGTCAATTGTTTCATTAGCCCAGTTGATCATTTTATACCGATAGAAGGTCATATCATTTATCTCATCATTGGTTGCATAGCCAAAAGCCTCCACCTGAACTTCCATCTGGATAGCATCTCCACCTGAACTTCCATGACTATTTCCGGCATCATTATATATCCAAAAAATCATCTGGTCTCCATATTGCGGCGTAAGCGTTTCTTCACATCCACGGATTTCGATTATCGGATAATCTCCTTTATTGGGTTCGTAAATTCCATTATCATCAAAATCGAAAAAAGGAGCAAATCCCTGACCACCAGGACGATCTGGAAGTTCAAAATTGTGTATCTGAGAGAAGTAAGTATTCCCTACACCAGGCCATCCAAGAATATCATTAGGAATATCCTCATCATCCATTTCAAATATTCCCTGTTCAACCAATTCCCGGAATGCGTCGAGATGCTTATCAATGTTTTCACCGCTTACCGTAAAAAACTTATCCCAGTCTGCACAGGTGTCTTTTTCGATGGTACCCGTTTCTGTCAATGGTCCTGGCCAAAAATCAGATGCGCCATTAGGCCCATACATTTGAGCCGCCAGTTTCAGGTTTCCAGCAGGATCCAATCCCCCTATCCAGACCGCTCCGGCAAAAAGAGAAGATACCGGCGCGGTAGTAGATCCCGCAGCTGGCTTTGGTACAATATAAAGCCCGTCACTTCCATCCCACCAGATATCTCCACCTACTAACAGACGCGCCCGGATATTATTTACTTCCAGGTCAATCTGAGCAGTAGCATTAGAACAAGCTGCCCGATGAGAAGCCGCGCTTGGCTTTTCTCCTGAACTCGGCGCTCCATGGTCATCCGAGTTGATATTTGCTTTTACCAGCTGAGTCAAGCTCAAACTAAGCATACAAATTAAAAAATATTTTAAGTAACGCATGATAATTATCTTTTATGCTATTAATAAATTACTACTGGTTTTAGAACGTGAACTCCGCTCCTAAAAAGATTCTTCTTGGAAGACTATAGAAATCAGCGTTTAACATTCTCCATTGATAGGAGGATAAAAACGATTCAATTTTATCACTAGAGTTGATATCAATAGCCTCCTGGCCTCTTGCAGTCGCAAGGAATCCGTCATCGGTAGCAGATCCTGAGGCAGTGTATACTCTCAATACATTACGCTTATCCAATAGGTTTTGAACCCTCAGGTAAACGTTAAGTCCTAAGTTTCTGGAAGCACCTGGTTTAGACAACTTGAATGATTTATCTATTCTCATGTTCAGTGTAAAGTTCCAGGGAAGTCGAGACCCATTGATTTGTCCTTCTATACCCGAACCCCCAAATCGACTTGGAAGAGAAGAAGCACTATAAGGACGTCCCGATACCGCAATTGCCTGAAGGTTTAATCCGGCGTTTGCAAAAATATCTTTCCCAAGCAATCGTGGTCCGTTATAAACTTTTCCGGATCCGTAGCGGTAATCAATAGAAGTCACCACCCGATGTCGTTCATCAAAATTCAAAGGGAATAAAGTTCTGATCGTTCCTCGACTGGATGATCCTCTGGAAGAGTTAGCATCAGAGCCTGTACCATCAGCAAATTGAAGGGTATAGTTGACCGAAGCGGTGATATTATTCGTCCTTCTCAAATCATATTGAAAGGTAAAGCCTTTTACGGTTCCAAAATCCTGGTTATCAGAAGTTTCATAACTATTTACAATAGGAACATAGAGAAATGTCCTGGCCTGAATCATGTCTCTTAACTCTTTATAATAGGCAGCGATTTTGATAGCAGAAGTATTTGATAGCTTCTGCTGAAATCCTACTTCATAATCAACAGTACGCTCTGGTTTCAAGTTTGGATTATTTATATCATTACGATCTGTGAAATAATAGAAATCCAATGCCGTAGCCAAAGCGTTAGATGGCGGTCGTTGTACCAGGATATCATAGTGAGCAAAGAAGTTGGCATCATCAGAAATCGGAAAGGAGAACGCCAAACGAGGCATCCAATTGATCTGTGGTGTATAATCTTCAAAGGAAGTTTCTACCTTAAAATCATCATTCCGGATATTTGGGCTTTCTGCTTTATAAGCAGGAAATACCGGGCTTGTCCCAAAAATCACATTACCATCATTGGCAGGAGTTCCATCAGCAAAGTACCATTGGTCACCTCGTCTGTATCCCTTGATGCCCTCTGAATCTGCACTTTCGTTATATACCAGAAAATCAGACTCCACACCAGTTGGTAAGTTACCATCAAAAAACTCGCCTGCCGTTTCAATTTCGTATAAAGACCTCGCGTCTTTCATTACTTTAGTATTGGCATCATACTGATCTACCCGTAAACCTACCCTGAAAATGATATCTTTGAAGGTGAATTTATCCTGAATATATGCTGCCGCATAAATAGGTTTATTAGCCGCTACCTGGAAAGTTCTGACATTATTTTCATCTCTTCCTGTAAAAAAATCATCAAAGGAAACCTTGTTACTTAGCTTTTTACCGGTATAATCATAGCCATAATAATCCAGCCCAATCTGTGAAAAAGCATCATTCAACTCCTGAGCCGAAAAATCATCCAATGAAAGCAGGCTTGGATCAATCGCATCTACATTTACAAATTCAAATTCAGACTGACCTGTAATCTCTCTGGCTCTTTGCCAGAAATAGTTACCGGAAACACTATTCAAATCAACAAGAGTGCTGAAAAGGGGGATTTCCGGCCTTCCGGTAAATTCTAAAACATCTTCTCCAAATGAATCTTCAGGAATATAAGTCCCGATTATATTATTAGTATCAATACCCATGATCTGAAGATTGGCCTGTTGTCTGGCTACCTGCCATAAGCTAAAGGGATTCAATTGGTGCTGTCGATTGAATTCTTGTTCGTAAAGTATCCCAAATTGAATAGAGTGCCGTCCTTTTTCTGATCCTCCTGGGAGGAAATCAAAGGAACTGCTTACATTTAAAGTAAATAAATCGTTATCAATTTTTCTTGCCGTATTATATACCTGATTTACATTGGACCACATATCCCAGGCGTTTCTTACATCAGTTTGGTATAGACCATTGAGTACAACGAAATCAAGATCCTCAGCTATAAAAACACCTTCATCATCAACAAGCTGTACGCTGTTATTATAAGGATTCAATCCAGGATTTGCCGTCCCCGGAGTAAATCCAGTTAAAACATCAGTATAGTCACTGTGAGCAATTCCGTCAATCTGAAAGGGATTATTGGGATTCTTCACTGCCCCTGACCATAAACTTCTATCCGTAGTAGTCGGCATAGTTTGCCTGTCGAATTTACCGACATATCCATAATCGAAGTAATTGTCCCCGTGTACTGGATTTGTTAAATCACCAATCCTTTTTTCATAACCTACCGTTATCGTATACTGTGCATTTCTGATCAATGATCCCTTCTTCGCCGCAGCTTCACCTTCATCAGTCACTGCTACGGCATTTCCACCAAATCTATGGCGTAAGCGGAAATTACCTCTATATCGGGTGTTCTTATCTGTTGGGTTGTTATTAGAGTTCATTAGCCTCCAACTATTCCCCCCTACACCTGTACCCGGTGTAAACTGATTTTCAGTATAATTATAAGATCCGGTTAGTGTCACATCAATAGCTTTGCTAAGACGTGCATCTAATTTTCCGGTTAAATCATATCGTGTACTACCTTCGTTAGGTTTGTAATCCAAAATTTTCACGTCATCATTGGTAAGAAATTCGGCAGCAACCAATCTTGAAGGTCCGATGACTGTTACCGGATTAGCTTCTAATTCTGCTAATACATCATCTTTCACCACAAAAATATCCGTTGCAGGTGGATCATCATCCTTTCTCTTGAGGTATTGACCGGAAAACCGGAAACCCAAAATAGATTCCCCTGTTTTCTTTTTAAGGATTGGCCCGCTTAAGTTCATAGATGCCAAACGGTATCCATAAGGATCCAGACCTTCAGAAGTCTCCAATTCAGCACCACCTCCAAACCTGGCTGAAGGACCTTTGGTAGTGATAGAGATAATACCTCCTGTCACATCACCATATTGCGCCTCCATACCACCAGTGATGATTTGGAGTTGATCGATCTCTGACTGAGGAACCAAATTGCCTGAGCCACTTACCCGGATACCATCGATATAGTAATTAGTTGCGTTATCCCGGGACCCCCTGATGGTAACGGCATCTCCTTCATCTACCTGCGATAGTCCTGCAGTAGCAGCGGCAAGCGCTGTAATGTTCTTGGTGGGAAGGTTTCTAATCTGGTCACTGGTCAGGGTTCCTCCCTGAGTAGTGTTGTCCTGCTGGATCAACGGAACCTTGTATCCGGTGATCACCACAGTTGTCAGATCAATTCCTTCGGAAAGCTGGATATCTAACTTAGTTCCTTGTCCAGCTTTCACAATAACATCCGTGATAAGCCTGTCAGGATAGCCTGTGTAGGAAATTTTCACTTCATAGGTACCCGGATCAACCGGAATACTATAATTTCCTTCGAAATCTGTTGAAGCTCCGGTTGCAAAGACGCCATTTTTACTTAGTACGAGATTGGCATAGATAAGATCCTCATCTGATTTCTCGTCTGTGACTTTGCCATAAATGGAAGTTTGGGCGACAGCCAAGGTACTAAGGAGCAGTAAAAAGCTTAGCGAGAGTAGTAAAATACGTGTCATACAATATAGTTTTTGAATATTAAATATCGCTTGAAAAACAAATCCTTCTACATAATAGAATCCATTTTTAAAACGGCGCAAAAATTAACGATGTCTATAGTATTAAAAATAACACACAATGTTAAGAAAATTAACCTTCTTTTCAAAAAAAATAAAGCCCGGCATGTCTATAAATTGACAATCAAATATGGATCAGTTTAAAACTACCCAAACATTAATCATGACTTCGAAGCACAATTTAGCAATTAATACTCATGATCAAATCTCTTCTTTTTAGAATAAGTCAGGTTTCAAAATTCTGATACTTCCCTGCGACTAAGCTACTAAGCGACTCTTTCGATCGACAAGTACTCCTAATTAAGGTTTACTCAACCGATTTAAAGTAGTACCGATTATTAATTAAGCTTTGTGGATCAATGAAGAGTGTAATGAAGCCAAACATCCTCGTACGTCTTTGGTGAGACAAAGATAAACAAATTCAGCGCTGGTTCGTAAATCTTTCCGCAATCTTCGCCAAAAGAACAGCAGCTAAGCGACGTTTAGATTCAATTGTCCACCCGGCAATATGCGGAGATAAGATTACCTGGTCAAAAGTATATAGTTTACTAAATAGCATTTCCTCTTCTTTTGTAAAGGTAGCGGGTTTTTCATTTTCAAAAACATCAAGGCAGGCACCTGAAATATTTCCACTCTCCAGACCTTTGATCAATGCTGCTGTTTCGATCACTTTTCCTCTTGAGGTATTGATAAACACCACCCCTTTTTTACAGCTATTGATATAATCCTCATCCACCAGATAGATCACTTCTTCGGTCAGCGGTAAATGAAAGCTCAGTATATCTGCTTTTTGAAATATCTCCTCCATCTCCGTTTCGATTACGTGCGGCAAACCTACTGTATACTTTTTTTTATATTTATCATACGCCAAGACCTTCACCCCCATTCCGGAGAGCTT
>JBLHJZ010000071.1:0-11896 GCA_047619515.1 Saprospiraceae bacterium
CAGAGGGCGTTAAAGTAACGAAGGATGGATTTTTTTCGGATAGAAATGGAATGAGGAATTGGGAATTAACTTGTCATAACAATGAAAACATACAAAAATGAAAATGGTGAAAATTCTTCCGCTGTTCCTAATTATTATGATGAATCAAAGCCTCACTGGCCAGCATATCCTACAGCACTTACTTGAGCAAAATAAGCACACTTTAAGTCCTGTCATTCAACATGCTGAAGACTATGAAGTCCAAATTATTTATACTCAAATTGATCGTGATAAAAACAATATCCCGCATTTTAATACTTATACTTTTAACCAAAATGACAAGTACTACTATCCGGCAAGTACAGTCAAAATGCCGACCGCTTTCGTAGCCTTAGAGAAACTTAACCAGCTCAAAATAAATGGGCTTAATAAATATTCTACAACCAAACACGGGGTAGCCTGTCAACCACAAACACCGGCGGAGGCAGATAGCACAGCCGCCACCGGTCTTCCTTCAATAGCCCACTATATCAAGGAAATTTTTCTGGTCAGTGATAACGATGCGTATAATCGTTTGTATGAGTTTCTGGGACAGGAATACCTAAACCGCGTGCTTTATAACAAAGGTTTTCAACATACCCGAATTCTGCACCGACTCGGAGCCGAAGGAGCTTCCTTCACCACCGAAGATAATAAAAAAACTAACCCCGTCAGTTTTTATAACACCGAAAAGCTATTGTATTTCCAGGGGGAAGTAAGCAGTGAAACCCGTTGGGATTTTAAAGTCAAAGAGGAACAAAAAGGAAAGGGATTTATGCAATCTGGAAAGTTGATCAATGAACCCTTTGACTTTAGTACAAAAAACTATATCTCCCTGATGAATTTGCACGATATGCTGCAATCCGTGATCTTCCCGGAAGGGGTTCCGCAATATCGGAGATTTGACCTTAGGGAAGATGATTACCAGTTTTTATACCATTGGATGTCTGCCAAACCAAGAGGGGCAGAGTATCCTTATTATGACGAGCCGGATGCTTATGTCAAGTTTTTTATGTTTGGAGGTAAAGAAGAAAAAATCCCTGATCATATCAAGATTTTCAACAAAGTAGGCTATGCCTATGGCTACCTCACCGACGTTGCATATATCATTGATACAGAAGCGAATATAGAATTTATGCTCACCGCTACGATCCATGTCAATTACAATCAGGTATATAATGATAATGTCTACGAGTATGATACGATCGGGCTTCCCTTTTTAAAAAGATTGGGAGATATTATTTATGAGTATGAATTGGGTCGGGAGCGGAAGATTAAACCGGATTTGGGGAAATTTATAGGGAAATAGCTTTTGTATTCGAAGTGGCGGATAAAAACATCAGAGACCGGATTTCATATGCATTGGAACGCTCTAAACCTTTTAGAAATTTCAAGTATGAAGTCGATTATAATGAAGAAGTCCGGCAGCAATGGTTTCAATTCAAAGAGCAACGATATATTGACTATGTCAAAACTTATCTAAGCTGGAAGATGGATAAAGAAGAATAGACTCGCGCTTGTTTGGGATTTCCAAAAGACAATTTAACCAGATTTTAATGGGGAAGCTCATTGTTTTTTATACATTTGCAGCTTTTTAAACCCAAAATTAAAATCATGAAGTTTAAATTATTGTCTTTAGCCCTTTGTTTATTGTGTATGAGTGCTATGATGCTGAATGCACAAGAGATAAAATTTCCGGAATTAGATAAGAGTCCGATGGATGCAGCGACTTATCCCAGAGAGGCCGCTTTTAAAAATTATATGACTGGTGATATGGCAGGTATCCAGCCAAAGATTAAGGTCTTGTATTGCCGTCCGATGAAAAAAGACAGAGAGATCTTTGGTGGCCTGGAACCTTATGGTAAAGACTGGAGATTGGGTGCCAATGAAGCGACCGAAGTGATCTTTTATAATGATGTCGAAATCGGTGGTACTTTTGTAGGAAGCGGTACTTATACTATGTATGCTGAAATTTATCCTAACAACTGGATTATCAAAATTTCCACTGAACGCCATATTGGTGGTGCTGAAAACAGAGATATTACCAAGGATATTGCATCTGTAAATATTCCGGTGACTCATCTGCCTTCGAGTCGCGAATCTTTTACCATTGGTTTCCAAAAAGTCGATGAAGACAATTGTAACATGGTATTCGAATGGGATCGTACCCGTACGGTTCTTCCCATCAGCTTCAATCCGATATACCTGGCTGGCGATGACAAAAGCACGATGGATCTCGTTCAATATCCTGATATGTCAAGGCTAAGAAATTATGTAAAACCAGAAGAATTGGCAGCCAATGAGCCGAAAATACGAGTAGTTTATAGTCGCCCGCAGAAGAAGGGTAGAAAAATATTTGGTGAATTGGAAAAATTCGGATCCGCCTGGAGACTAGGTGCTAACGAAACCACCGAAATCACTTTCTTTGAAGATGTAAAAGTCGGAGACACTGAAGTCAAAGCAGGAAAGTATGGTATAATGGCTGTAGTAAATGCAGACAATTGGGAGGTCATTATTCATAAAAACATTCCTTCCTGGGGAACGCACAACCACGATGAAAAATCCAATGTGGCCACCATCACCGTGCCTACTGCGAAAACAGATAAAGTAGTGGAAGTGCTATCTGTTGTTTTTGATAAAAAAGACGATAAGAATGTGCATATGATTATTGCCTGGGACGATACGATGGTGAGGGTTCCGATTACGCTGAAATAATTTGGACTTGAAAATTTAGGATTTAGGATTACGCTTTAATCCTAAAGATTAGTCGTCCTACCACTTGGAGTGGTAGGACGACTAAGATTGCTACTTTTCCCACATAGACGCATCAATCCCTTTGATCAGTTTCAGCGCATTTTTATAATACAACTTTTCCAAAACCTCATCTGGTAAATCCAGTCCGTACATTTTCCAAAATGCATGGTAGCGTTTGTAATAAGGAAAGTACTCGTCATCAGATTCCAGGACTCTGAAATAAGTCGGGTACTCTTCCGGTTTATAAGAATCTTTTCCGAATAAAACGCGATCTTGGTATTTTTTAAAAAAGCGATTCGCCATTCTGGGTTGACGCCCGAGTTCTGCGATCACTGCACCGATCTCTACATACATATTTGGCATTTCGTCGAGCAGTTCCCCAAGCTTCTGAAGGTCGTTGGGGTACCAACCCATGTGAGCCGCGATGAATTTTGTATTGGGGTGTTTTTTAATAATATGATGCTGCTCGCCAATAATGGTCTCCCAGGATGCAGGATCGTCAGCACTACGTTTTCTTCGGGGATGTGTTTTGAGTTCCAGCCATCGTTCGTTGTTTTCATCGTGTGGTTGCCAGAAAGGTTTGGGATCAGCAGAATGTATCAGCACCGGCATTCCTAGTTCGCCGCATTTTGCCCAGATCAGATCTATCCGCGGATCGTCTATCGCTATCCGATTACCGGAAGAATCCTGATTTGTCATTCCCTGGCTCTTATATATTTTCAATCCACGAGCGCCATTTCTATGATCATATTCTATTTGCTTGATCGTCTCTTCTGTCCAATCCGGAGCATCGATGCTACGCAGTTCTATATTGGTGAAAAGAATGATGCGATCTTCGTGACCATATTTTTTTATATTGTCTGCCATCGCTTTTAGCCGTTCTCCTCCCCGACCACTAAGGTTAACTACTACTTGCATATTCATAGTATCCATCTGCCGGATCAGCAAATCCAGGTCTTGTTCTGCCATACGCCAGTGATGACTGTGTACATCCACAAACGGAAATTTTGCGTGGCTGATAGGATTTTCAGGAACAACCAAGGTAGAGGGCGGGTCGTAGGCTTCCCAGTCCATTTTTAGGGTGTCGGATTTTTCCTGAGCAGAGGCAAAGGTTGTTAGTAAGAGGGTTAATAAGAGGGTTAATAAGAGAAGATTTATTTTCATGTTGACTATTTTATTACGTATAAAAAAACAATTTGACACAGAGTACACAAAGGAGACACAGAGCACAACAAAAAATATTTTACTCCTTTATGGAATTTACACTCTTTCGGAGTCTATATAAGTATACAACTATATAAAAATGGAAAGTAACAACATTAGTCGGATTATCATTGGAAAAGCAATTGAAATTCATAAAACGCTTGGCCCAGGACTTTTGGAAAGCGCTTACCAGGAATGTCTTTACTACGAACTAACAAATTATGGCTTCCAGGTTCAAAAAGAAAAACCGATACCTATTATTTATAAAGAAGTAAAATTAGATCAGGGATATCGCATAGATTTATTGGTCAATGACAGAATAGTCCTTGAAATAAAAAGCGTCGAGGCTTTAGCTCCCGTTCACACGGCACAGGTATTAACTTATATGAAACTAGGAAAATACAGCTTAGGCCTATTACTAAACTTCAATGTCCCACTTTTAAAAAATGGCATAAAAAGATACCTCATTTAAAAACCTTTGTGATCTCTGTGTCTCCTTTGTGGCCTCTGTGTGAAAAATAATTACACTACTTCTTCAAAAAAGAATCATAAATCACCTGATGAATCTTCGGCCGGACATTTAGATCATAAATCTTTCGATTCTCACGAGTAGGAAAAACCCGATTGGAAAAGAAAATATATATGAGCTTATGCTCCGGATCGACCCAGGCAAAGGTACCGGTATACCCGGAATGCCCGTAAGAAGAAGCACTCACATCTTTGGCTACTGAGCTCGCCTGAGCATCATATTCGATCAGTGGCTTATCAAAACCCAGGGCTCGGCGATTGCCTTCTTCACAATACTGGCAGCGGGTAAATTCTCTGATCGAAGACTCCTCGATAAATCGCTCACCACCATAATTCCCCTCATTGAGGTATAACTGCATTAGCTTGGCGAGGTCATTGGCATTGCCAAATAATCCGGCATTCGCAGATACGCCAGCCATCATCACTGCCCCTTCGTCATGTACTTTTCCATGGATTTGGACTTTCCGAAAGAAGGTATCATTTTCGGTTGGAATGATGCGGTCGAGTGGAAAGTGATCCGCGGGATTATAAGTAATCGTACTTGCTCCGAGCGGTTCGTAAAAAGTCTTTTTCAAATAAGTTTCGAAATCTTCGCCAACCATATCCGAGACGATCTCCGGCCAGAGGTAAAAGACCAGCCCGGAATATACATAGCCTGGTTTTTCGTTTAAAGGAGATTTTTTAATGGCTTTGTAAATTCTCTTTTTATATTGGCGATGCAAGTAAAGATGGTCAGTTATTTCGATGGGGAAGCTCTTTGATTTTTTCTTTTTAAAGGTCCGCCATTTAAATTTTCCGTTCTTTTTCAGAGTACTGCGCCAATAAGGAATCCAGGGTTTTAGTTTTGCATTATGTGCTAGGATCGCACGGATCGACAAGTTTCCTTTATTGGAGTTTTCAAATTTTGGAAAATAATTCTTTAAGGGATCATCGAGTATCAGTTTCCCTTCTCCCTGGAGTTTCATCAAAGCTGGTAGCGCCGAGGTAACCTTAGTCAGGGAGGCAAAATCGTAAATATCAGTACCCTGTACTTTTTGTTTTTGCTCATAGGTATGATAGCCCCAGGCCTGGTGATAGACGACTTTTTGATCTTTGACGACCAGTACCTGGCATCCGGGAAAAGCGCCGGAGTCAATAGCTGACTGTGCAATCGATGAAATACCTTCCAGCACTTTCCCGTCCATTCCTATAGCCTCGGGTGGCGCATAGCCCAGACGAATACCTCCCTGAGCAATATATCCACTTCCTTTTTTAAAAGATTCATTTAAATCTACCTCAAGTGTCTTTTGCGTTCCAATACCTCCAAAAAGTAACTGCACTGCTAAAGATTGGTGTAGCTTTGAATTACCGCGAACGTAAATGAGGTGGCTGCATTTTGAAAAATCCAAAGGAAATGTTCCAATATTATTTTCGCTATCAAAAAGAATGGTTATCGCTTTTTCCTGTTCTAATAATTTGTCAAGAGCCATGATAGCTTCTTGACTAAAACGCTGATTTAATAAATCAATGCTTAAAATAGTTAGCATAGATTGATCAAATTTATTACTTTTAGTAGGCTGTTCAAATACCTGATTTTCGATCGGAAAATACAAGTCCATTGATGCAGGAATATCATCCAATTCCCTTGAGTAAAAATGTTTCGCCCCTAAAGCATCCGTTGCTTTGAGCGGAATTTTTGAATATTCATTTTTGAATACATAAAGTGATTCTTTAGCCTCCTTATAAGTCAGAACACTGGCTGAATAATCATCTTGAGCCGCTATGCTAAAAAAGTTAGCTAGAAGCAGCACAACAATAAAGTATTTCATTTTGCTGTAAATCATTGTATTTATTTATATCAAAAAGTCGTAGTAGCACAGGCTTTAGTTTGTAGCATATTGAGCAGAACATGCTAAAGCCTCTGGTACTATTACTTTCAAAAAAAACTATTACATTGAGCAAAATACCATCTTTAAATTACTTCTCCCAATTTCTGATTGTATCTGTGATACTTATCTTTAGTTCCTGTGGCGGAGCCCGAAAAGCAAGTGTTTCAAAATCGCCGTTATTTCAGCAATTAATAGAAAAATCACTAGTTTTTGAACGTAGCTTTTCCGGTTTTGTGCTATTCGATCCGGAGACGGAGAAAACAATGTACACTAAGAAAGGAGATCATTATTTTACACCGGCTTCCAATACAAAAATTTTTACGTTTTATACTTGCCTTCAAATACTCGGCGATTCCATCCCTGCGATCCGGTATGTGGAGCAAGGAGATTCGCTGATTTTCTGGGGAACAGGAGACCCTTCCCTCCGCCATCCTTATCTAAGTGTCAATGACAAGGTTGTCGATTTTCTAAAAAAGCAGCAAAAAAATATATACTTCAATTCCGGAAATTTTAATGACTCTAGGTTTGGTGCCGGATGGGCCTGGGACGATTATTACTATTCCTACCAGCCAGAGAAAGCGGCTTTACCTTTCCATGGAAATATCATCAAGTTCGTCAAAATCAAATACGAACCGTTTTTCAGAACAGAGCCGGGTTACTTTTCTGACAGCTTCTCCTGGAACGAACAGGTAAAAGGCAACAGGCTGAAACGAATAGCCGATTATAATATTTTCGAATATAATAAAGCTACTCAAAAAGAGCGCTACGAAAATGATCATCCCTTTATTTACTCCGATGAGTTGGCCATCAATTTACTCAACGTTGAAATACAGAAAAGTATTCAGGTATTATCCCAAAAACAAGCCAGGCCCAAAGATAGTAAAGTCCTTTATAGTGTAGCTGCGGATTCCCTTTATAAAAGGCTGATGAAAGAAAGCGACAATTTGATTGCCGAGCAATTATTATTGGTGTGTAGCGATATTTTGTTTGACGACCTGAACACCAGGCAGGTGATTGACTATGCAAAAGACAGCCTGTTCCAAGACTTTCCAGATGAGCCGATATGGGCGGATGGTTCCGGACTGTCGAGGTACAATTTGTTTACCCCAAGATCAATTGTTCATCTTCTCAATAAACTCTATCAGGATATTTCTACCGAGCGATTATTTAATATTTTTCCCGCAGGTGGAGTCTCCGGTACTATCGAGGATTGGTATGAAGAAGGTGTCAAGCCTTATATTTATGCTAAAACAGGCACTCTTAGTAATAATCATTGCCTGAGTGGTTATCTGGTCACTTCGAGCGGTAAGACTTTGATTTTTAGTTTTATGCATAATAATTTCAAGGGGAGCTCAAAGCCGTATAAACAGGAGATGGAGAAGGTATTGCGGGCTATTCACTTGAATTATTGAAAAGGGGAAGATAGTCGCTAAGCAAATCCAAAGAATGTAACACTGATTAATCATTCTTTCTTTTATGATCTGATTTTACATTGGTATAATGATGATAAATAGTATTGATAAAACTCAGGATCATACCGAGGCCGATAACGATATAAAACATTGTAAAAATTTTCCCTCCGTCCGTCTGTGGTGAATAATCTCCGTAACCAATAGTAGTCAAAGTGATCATACAAAAATAGATAGCATCAATCCAGGTCCATCCTTCGAGATAATGATAGACCGCACTCCCTATCCCTAAAATAACCACCGTTGTCAACAATAAATCGCGGTACTCTTTGTCTTTTATAAAAGAAATGATTGTTTTTATAAAAATCATTATTCGCTTTTTTTGGGTGTATTTCATTTCGTCGGCAGTAGCGCTTCCAGAACTTTGAGTTTCTGGAAGCGCTTGCTTTTGAAAAATGACACAAGAAATACCTCTCTTTTTTTTGATTTTTTTTTACTGCAAAGAAGCGCAGCGTGTCCCTTAGGACTCAGTAAATAATAACTTACCTATTTGATGCTGATTTTTTGTCGTCTGTCGTCGTTATGAAATCCTTGTAATGAAGGACATTACTGCGGATTATCAACCTAGACAGTCAACAAAAACGCTAGCCTAAAATCGGCATCCTATTATTTGCTGACTCCTTACTCTACTTTTACAATCCGCTCTATATAATTCGCTTTCTCATTTTTAAATAATAAAATATACGTGCCACGAGGAAGGTTAGATATATTGATGTTTTGAAAACCAGCAGAGGCCTCTTTTGTAAAAACGACTTTCCCCTGAAGATCAAAAAGTTGTAACTGCCCAGCAGTTGGCAATTCTACCTCAAAAGCATTTATCATCGGATTTGGGAAAACCTGGAGCTTATTTTCTATAAATTGCTCTTCCGTCGAAATCTCTATACCGAAGAACCGAGCCCAAAATTCTTGCTGGTACCAATTCGCTACTTCCGCATCATAGATCAACAAGGTGTTTTCATCATGAATAGAACCTGCTGATGCAGACCAGTTGTGTGAACCGGTGATCAAAAGTGGATTCGCACTCCCTTCGGCATAATCAATGATCGCATATTTATGGTGTAAGGTCGGGCCGTCGGGCCACTGCGAGCCGTCTACATTTTGGTAATCCATCACTGCCACGCCATTATTTAAAAGATAGTCGAACTCACTGCCATTGAACTCCACATAATCAATGATCCCTTTGACATCCACTCCCCGGTTATGTGCATCAAGAACCGCATTTCCGAGACTATTTTCCGTAAAGACCAATATCGCAAAAGCCACTTCACTTTCGGCAGCATCAATCGCTGCTACAATCCGAGGGGCAACACCATCCGAGGGAGAGAAATAAGATTCTACTGCAATGCCATTGATATTAAAACGATGCGGGGTGTTGTCCGTTTTTTGAGCACCGAATTTAGCATTATTTATATCCGGCTGGGATTCGGTGCTACCCCACATTTCTTCAAACTCCAGGGTATACCCTCTCGCCAGTGATTGATCCTGGATACAAATTACATTATTATAATCCCAACCCAGATTGGCCACCGTATGATTCATTGACCCGGTCAAGACCCAGGCATTATCTGTATCATCCCGATCTACGATCATAAATTTGTTGTGCATAATACCAGCGGTATTCCCTTCAAGAATCGGAATATTTGCATCCAAATTATTGACTAGCACATCATTATCTCCTGCATCATCTGAGACAACCCGAACAATAACGCCACGTCCGTAGGCCTCATTTATCGCCGTGACAATCTCTTCATTTTGAGCCTCATACATCGTAAAATCAAGTGTGCTTTGCGCCAAATTAATATAAGCAATAATAGTATCTGCAATAAGATCCGTATACACCGCATCGGAAACTGTTGCCACGGCATACTCTACTTCATGATTGAAGTAAGCTTTGATGGTTCCCGAACTGAGGGAAGCAGTAGCCATGGCCAAAGTTGAAGTAGGCGTAATATCCGCTCCGGATTCAGAGTAGGGTCTTACATAGTAGATAGTACCCGGACTTAGGCTGGTCAAAGTCAATTCGTGAGTAGCAGACATCGTTAAATCCGAAAGATCTCCCAATTCAAGTGCTGGGGTCAGCCCATATTCTATGATCGAAGTAGCAGGAATATTCGTCTCCCAACTGACGGTCAGACTAGTGGTATTGATAGTTGTTTCTCTTGGATCAACCGTAAAATAAAGCGGAATGGCTATTTCTATATCGTTTTCATCGCGGGGTTCAATTTTATAGGCACTAAAGCTATAAGTCATGGGTCCGGTCACATTATAATCAATGCCTTCGGTTGCGGAATAGAGATAAAACAGATCATCTACCGCACAGGCACCGCTTCCGTCATTCAGCTCAAACTCTCCAAAACCAATATTCGCATTGGTACAAGTGGCTTGATTTACTTTTACGAGCATCCCTTCATAGTCTTCCTGGTTGATATCGTTGGTGCTCAATTCGATCGGTGCAGGTAATGGGTTACCGGAAGAGAGTACACTAGCCGCTGTCAGCGTTGAAATTTCTGTTAGTTCAAAAAACTCGGTTACCACCCCGGTAATTTCGATTTGATCACCCAGGGAAGGCGTATTACTTTGATCATAGATATAAATTCCGCTCCGGACGGCAGTACCGTCCTGGATAAAATATCCGTTGCCATCGACAGCGGTGACGATACCGGAAGTAGTGACGGTTTGATTGATATAAGGGCTGTCCGCTCCGGTGCCCTGAATCTCGGAGATCGTTTGGGCGGTGAGGATATTAATTATAAAAAGAAAAAGAATAGGGAGTAATTTTTTCATCATTTAATTTTAAGGTAGTGAAATATCTCCTCCAAATTTACGCGTTCTTTTTTAGAATTCGTTTTATACTGCCGTTAAAGTGATCCCGAAATGAAAAACGATTTTAGAATTTCGTCGTCGGTATAATTAATTTATCTTTGTGGGATGGAAATAAAAAATAAATCAATGGATCAATTAGATGCACTCAATCAGGTAGCAGCATTTCACAGGACGTTTAAACACCCTATCCTTTCTGAACCGACGATACCTTCTGAGAAGCGTTGTAATCTTCGGGTGGAACTAATCACAGAAGAGCTAAAAGAATTGCAGGAAGCCATTGAAAACAAGGATATGGTAGAAATCGCTGATGCACTTTGCGACATCCAGTATGTATTATCCGGTGCGGTCCTGGAGTTTGGTCTTGGCGATAAATTCCGCGAACTTTTTGACGAGGTACAACGGTCAAACATGAGCAAAACCTGCAAAAATGAAGAGGAAGCTATAGCCACCATGGCACATTATAAAGCTAAAGATGGTGTGGATAGTTATTATAAAAAATCCGGGGATTTCTATCTGGTATACAGAACTGCTGACGAAAAGACTTTGAAGTCGGTGAACTATTCTCCGGCGGATTTGAAGGGGATATTACAGAAGTGATTGATTGATTGTGTTTTGGTTGTCGAGGCTCACCGATCACCGATTTAGAAAAATCGGCGCTCAATGATCCACTTCCTTCCGATGCCAAGATCGTTGAGCACGACTTTCGGCGATAGCAAGAAAGTCGGGATCGGCGAGCTGGATACTGAAACCTAATTTATTTTTTTATTATTTTGCGGAGTTGAAACATAAGAACCGCGGCTCACCCCCGCCTCCGGAGGCAGAAATCCCCGATTTTAAGAATCGGCGCTCAATGATCTACTTCCTTCCGATGCAAAGATCCAAGTGTCGGCTTTAAATTTCGCTTTAATAGGTAATATGGCTTATAATTTTTATTATTGTTAATGAATATCAGAAAATACATATCCATTATCTGTTTTAGCATAATAAGCATAATCTCCCTGTTTTTTTATCAAAGTTGTGTTGACCCTGTAGAACCTGAATATGACTTCCAGAACGACATCATTCTTGTGGATGCCTATGCATTGACAGAACCAGGGTTATCAACAGTAAGCATCAAAAAATCAGTTTTTGAGTATAACCGTTATTATTCGGCTACCGTCTCCAATGCCAAAGTAAAATTGGAAAATGTGGCTTCCGGACTCAGCGTAGATTTTTTGGAAGACAGTAGCGGTA
>JBLHJZ010000072.1:0-11842 GCA_047619515.1 Saprospiraceae bacterium
CCAAAGGCATATTAGTAGCGGATATAATCCGGACATCCACGGGGATAGCATTAGCAGATCCGACCGGAAAGATTTGTTTGTTTTCTAATGTTTGTAATAATTTGGGCTGAGAGCTGATCGGTAAATTTCCAATCTCATCCAAAAATAGCGTGCCACCGGAAGCTGCTTCAAATCTGCCGATTTTATTTTTATCAGCCCCGGTAAAGGCTCCTTTGACATGGCCAAATAATTCACTTTCGAAGAGCGTCTCTGTAATAGCCCCAAGATCCACGCCCATAAAGATCTTTCCTTTCCTTTTGGATATTTTATGAATCATCCTGGCGATCAATTCCTTTCCCGTACCGTTCTCTCCAAGTAGCAAAATATTCGCATCGGTTGGCGCTACTTTTTCAATGACTTTTTTCAGATCATTGATGACCGTAGAGGTGCCTATTATTTCTCCAAAGGATTGGTCAATGTCTTTTTGTAAAAATTCCTGCTGCATTTCCGCCCTTTGCAAAGCTAGGGTGGAATGACTAAGCGTCAGCGCTGCGTTTACGGTGGCGATGAGTTTTTCGTTGCGCCATGGTTTTTCAACAAAATCCGTTGCGCCATTTTTTATAGCACTTATCGCCGTTTCAATATCACTAAAAGCTGTCATCATAATGACCGGTAAATCAGGTTTTAGTTCCTTTATTTTTTTTAGCCAATGCAGCCCTTCTTCCCCTTTTGTATTGCTGACCTTAAAATTCATATCCAGTAAGACTATTTCCGGATTATATTGATGCAATGACCTGGGGATATGGTAGGGATTATTCTCGCTATACACCTTAGCGTAATGTTGCCTTAATAACATTCTCAGGGAGAAAAGAATGTCCTCTTCGTCGTCGATGATGAGTATCGTTGCGTCTGTTTTCATGGTGTACCCTGGCGTAAATATGTTCTTCTAAAAGATTGATATTTCCTCTTAAAGTTGCACATCCTTGGTTATATTATAGATAAATATGTCCATAAATGGACACTGACTGTACACTTATGGACACTTATTTTTTATATTTTTTAAATAAAATACATAAAGCACTCATTATCAGTGCTTGTCCTTGTTGGCATATCCTTAGCAAACCATTCATTGAACATTACCCTTAATAATATAACATGGATCAAAAAATTGAAAAAAAGAACAGGCTTTGGCTGAAGCTCCTCATCGGAATTCTACTAACAGGATTAATTGGCTGGACTTCATTCTCCCTTTATAAATCCTCAGGTACCAGCAAACTTAATATTCAATCTACCCGAATTCTGACAGATACAGTCCGACAAGATATCTTTCAGGAATTTATTCCGGTGACGGGAATAATACAACCCATCAAATCGGTGGTCATTGCTGCAGTAGAAGGTGGTCGGGTGGAAGAAAAATTAGTAGAAGATGGCGCAGCTGTCTCAGCCGGTACCCCGATCCTTCGTTTGAGTAATTCGGATTTGCAATTAAGTTATTTGAATCAGGAAGGGAGCCTCATCGCTCAAATCAATCAGATTAGAAATATGAATTTGTTGCAGGAACAGCAGCGCTTAAACCTACAGGAGACAGCTTTGGATGCAGAATACCGCCTCGATATTTTGGGAAGAAGAATGGCCCGGCAAAAAAAATTACTTGAAGGGAATGTCATTTCTACCGTTGAATATGAAGACACAGAATCAGAATACCGAAGCGTGGTCAGAAGAAATATCTTATTGAAAAAAAGTATTGAAAAGGATAGTCTCTCTGGTGTAATTCAAGCCGAACAGATGGCGAACTCATTAGATTTGATGAAACGAAACCTGGAAATTTCCAAAAAGAACCTGGATAATCTTATCGTCAAAGCGCCCATCAAAGGCCAGCTTTCAGGGCTGGCTATAGAGATCGGAGAATTGATTCCCGAAGGCTCACAAATTGCACAAATAGACGACCTGAGTAATTTTAAAATCCGGGTTCGCATTGATGAATTCTATATTTCCAGGGTATTTCCCGATCAGGAAGGTTCCTTTATTTTTTCCAATGAAGATTACCAATTAAGTATCAAGAAAATCTATCCGCAAGTTGTCAATGGAGGCTTTGAAGTAGATATGAAATTTATCAATAAAGTTCCTGAAGGCATTCGTCGTGGCCAAACCGTAACCGTCAGACTACAACTGAGTGCCGAGCAGCAAGCCACCCTTGTAAAACGTGGTGGCTTCTACCAATCTACTGGCGGAAATTGGGTTTACCTCCTAAATGAAGATGGAACCAAAGCCATCAAAAGAGACATCCGAATCGGTAGACAGAACCCAAATTATTATGAAGTTGTCGATGGCCTTCAACCCGGTGAAGTCATCATCACTTCAAGTTATGAAAATTACGGTGACAAAGATGAATTGATTTTAAATAACTAGAACCGTTTCGTAACGGGCAAATTTATTTGCCCAGTTGATAATGAGTAGGCAATCAAAGTTTTACCGGCCTGGCAAATAAATTTTCCAGCTACATAAACAATCAACCATGCAAGAAATACTAAAAACCCTATTACTATTAATTATCCTTATCATTCATTTTTTACAGCAATATAAATCACTTTAGAAATGATCATAAGAACAGAAAAATTAAACAAAGTTTATCGAAGCGACGAAGTACAGACCACAGCATTAAATGACCTTGCTGTTCAAATCAACGAAGGAGAATTTGTATCCATCATGGGCCCCTCCGGTTGTGGAAAATCTACGCTGATGAATATACTGGGAATGATCGACAGCCCCAGCTCCGGAGAATATTTCTTTATGGATAAAGAGGTCGGCGGACTATCAGAAAGAAAAAGATCAGACATCAGAAAAAACAACCTGGGATTTGTATTCCAAAGTTTTAATCTGATCGATGAGCTCACCGTTTTTGAAAATGTGGAACTCCCCATGATGTATACCAAAGTCCCTTCGAGTGAAAGGAAAAAACGAACAGAAGCACTATTGGAAGACATGAATATGATGCACCGTAGAAATCATTTTCCGCAGCAACTTTCCGGTGGTCAACAACAAAGGGTAGCAGTGGCCCGGGCCATTATCAATAATCCAAAATTGATCTTAGCGGATGAGCCTACCGGAAACCTGGATAGCGCGAATGGAGATGATGTAATGAAAATTTTATCGGATCTAAATGCTAAAGGCACTACCATCGTAATGGTGACCCACTCTCAATATTGTGCAGAATTTGGTAATCGGATCATCCGGCTTTTGGATGGCCAGGTCGTCACGGAAAATATCGTCCGGCAGTATTTATGATATTACTTCGCCACTCGTAAACCCGAGGGGTTTCGGTTATGCTAAATATCGAATAAAAAATTGGATAGCAGTACTTTATACATTACAAACCCCTCGGGTTTTGGTACTTAGTATTTATAAAACAAAGAAAATGATCCAATTAAAAAATATAGAAAAATACTACCGTAGCGGCTTACAAAAAAGCTGGGTACTCAAAGATATCAGCCTTGATGTCCAACCCGGAGAATTTATCACCATCATGGGCGATAGTGGCGCAGGTAAATCCACACTCCTTCAAATCATCGGAATGCTCGACGATTCCAATGCCGGAGAATATCATTTCTTTGACGAACAAGTCCACACTTTTAAGGAGAAAAAAAGAACAACGCTCTATAAGCATTACATCGGATTTGTTTTTCAGGCTTATCACTTAATTGACGATTTGACCGTCTATGAAAACATCGAAACACCACTCATCTATCGTGGCGTAAAAAGCAAGGAACGCAAACCAATGGTCGCAGAATTACTCGACCGCTTTAATATCGTCGCCAAAAAAGACCTGTTCCCCGAACAACTTTCCGGAGGTCAGCAACAATTGGTCGGACTCGCACGAGCCATTATTGGAAAACCAAAATTATTATTAGCAGACGAACCGACCGGGAATTTACATACCAAGCAAGGAGATGAAATCATGCGCCTATTTAAAGAATTGCATCAGGATGGAATGACTATTATTCAGGTCACTCATTCTGAAAAAAATGCAAACTGTGGAGATCGGATCATTTACCTGGAAGATGGATTTGTCAAAGAAGACAAACAAGTTAAGACTATGGATTTCTTGCGTTCTTAATAATCAAACTTTTTTTAAACTACTCCTTATGATAAAAAATTATTTCAAAATAGCAGTACGAATACTCCTTAAACAAAAAGGGTTAACTTTTATAAATGTCATCGGCTTAAGTATTGGCCTGGCTTGTTTCAGTTTGTTTTTATTATATGCCGTGCATGAATTTAGTTTCGATCGGTTTCATGAAAACAGTGATGAGGTCTATAGAATGTATCGCTGGTCGGAAGACATGGATGGGGAAGGAACGGAAGGTGACCCACATTTGCCTATGCCTTTGGCACCAACACTGATGGCTGATTTTCCAGAGGTAGAAAATACGGTTCGATGGAAGGAAGCCTGGGGAGAGAGCTTTGTAAAAGTAAATGGCAAAACGAGCAGAGCAGAAGTCTGCCATGTGGATGCCTCCATTTTTGAGGTGTTTACTTTTTCTTTAAAATATGGAGATAAGGAAACAGCACTGACGGATCCCAAAAATGTTGTACTGACAGAACTTATGGCCCAGAAACTATTTGGCGAAAGCAATGCGATTGGAAAAACACTTGACCTTAAAATAGAAGATACTTTCGAGTCTTTTACGGTCTCCGCTATAGCAGAAAACATCCCGACGAACTCCTCCAGGCAATTTCAAATAATGGGAAGTATGTCCTACTTTGAAGGAACGGCTTATGGAAAAAGAAAAGCTAATAATTGGGGCGGTTCTTTTCTAAGTATCTTTGTAAAATTAAGGCCGGGCAGCGGCTTAGCCAGTAACGAAGAAGCATTATTGCAATTTCGTCAAAAATATTACCCTGGCCAAGAAGCAGAACTACGGGCCGAAGGAACATGGAAAGGCGAAGGCCCTCCGGTTACTTATCGCTTGCAGCCATTAAAAGAAATGCATACTGATTCCCGTGTTTCCGGAGGCGATGTTGCTCCTGTTGATCCCAGAAATATCTGGATGTTGCTAGCTATTGCCGCTGGTGTATTATTGATAGCGATTATTAATTTTACGACACTGTCCATCGGACGATCTGCCGGGCGGGCAAGAGAAGTAGGGATCAGAAAAGTAATAGGCAGTAATCGAAAACAATTGGCCGGGCAATTTCTGGCGGAATCTCTTTTGCTCAGTGTGGTCTCTGTAATTATTGGTTTGTTATTAGCCAGGCTGCTATTACCATACTTCAATGAATTGTCTGGTAGAGAACTTACCTTTTCGCTTAAGCAATTTCCGGAAATGATATGGCTAATCGCTGGGGTTACTTTAGTGACCGGTTTATTAGCAGGAAGCTACCCGGCCTTTGTACTTTCCCAGTTTAAGCCGGTCGAAGTTTTAAAAAATAAAATAAAACTAGGTGGATCGAATTGGCTTACCAGGTTTTTGGTGACCTCCCAGTTCGTTTTATCTTCCGGCCTGGTGATTGCGACTTTAGTAATATTGAGTCAACTAAATTTTTTACAATCCAAAAACCCTGGTTTCGATAAAGAGAATGTCATTGTACTCGATGCGGAAGGAACCAATACAACAGAAATTTATCCCCGTTTTCGAGAGTCCTTAGCTCAAAATCCTGCTGTTAAAGCCATTGCTTCTTCTGACATAGGTTTAGGCTCAGGAGAAGGTTGGAGTCGTGCAGGTTTTGATTATAAAGGAGAGCTCAAACAGGTTTATGAATATTATATTGATGATGATTATCTGGAGGTAATGGGGATGGAATTATTGGCTGGCCGAGATTTTGAACCAGACCGGCAGGATGGCGTGAATCGTTCAGTTATCGTAAACGAAAGTATGGTCAAAGAATTTGGCTGGACGATGGATGATGCTATCGGGCAGGAATTGACAGGTTATTTTGAGGAAGGTACAAGCCCCAGGGTTATTGGAATCGTCAAAGATTTTCATTTTCGCCCTTTTAGAGAAAAGGTAAAACCTCAGCTATTTCACCAGTATGATGATTCTGCGCCTTACAAGTTTTTTGTAAGAGTTAAGGCTGGTGACCCCACTAAAGTTTTGGCGGATCTAAATACTTCCTGGTCGGCTGTTGCACCTGGGTTTCCGTTAAAATATACTTTTTTAGATGAGAACCTTAATCGTTTTTATCGCTCCGAACAACGCTTTAGTCGTATCGTTAGTTGGGCAGGAGGTATTTCTATTTTCCTTGCCTGTCTGGGTTTAATGGGATTGGCAGCTTTGGCTTCTTCCAATAGATCCAAGGAGATTGGTATCCGAAAAGTGTTGGGCGCTTCTACTACTAATCTGGTAACCTTACTATCTAAAGATTTTTTAAAACTGGTGCTTATCGCTTTATTATTAGCCATGCCGATTGCCTGGTATTTAATGAATGAGTGGTTGCAAAATTTTGCTTATAGGGTGGAGATTCAATGGTGGATATTTGTAGTGGCAGGGATTACTGCGGTTGGTTTTGCATTTTTAACGGTGAGCTTTCAGAGCGTGAAAGCAGCATTGGCGAATCCGGCGGAGAGTTTGAAAACAGAATAAAGCCAATTACTCCAATATCATCACCTTTTCTTTATAAGAAGAAAAATCGTCAAATATTTCAAGCGTATACATAGATTTAGGAAGGCCTGCTAAATCCAGCGTAGTCGCACCGGGTGTAATTCCAGCTCTCGCATAGATGACTTTTCCACTCAAGTCGGTGACGGTCATCTTGAATTCTTTATCACTTTGGTTCTTAATAGTAATCTGACCAAGGGTGGGATTAGGATATACGGACACCTCTTTTTTGAAATTGTAAAAATTCAAAACCCGAAGATCAGAATACTCAAATTGACCGTCAATATCCTGCTGACGTAATCGGTAATAATTGGTGCCATTGGTAGGCGTCTCATGTACAAACTGATAATTTTGGATCGTAGTACTTATTCCCGCAGCCTTTACTTCACCAATAGGATGAAAATTTTGCCCCTCCGGACTGTGTTCTATAATAAAGCTTTCGCTATTGATTTCTGAAGCGGTTTGCCAGGATAGTAAGACACCTTCACGTAGCGCAAGTATTTTGAAATCTATCAATTCAACCGGTAATAAGCTCACTAATAAATTTACTTCGGTCGGACTGTACTGTAGGGAAAAATCAGAGGAGATATTTTGACTGTCGAAAGTACCTGAAATCGTACCGGATGTAGTAGACAGAATCTTATAGGTGCCAGGTGGAACAGTCCCGATGACGGTTGCATCAAGACTCCCACTCAGGGTAATATCGCCACTGACAATGACTTCTCCATGAGCTGCATCATCAAAACCAATTTCCAGCGAGCTTCCATTATCGAATGTGCCTGTTAAGTTTAGCGTACCTGTTGTAGCATCAGCGACAAAGCTTCCATTGTTCGTCAGGTTTGTAAATTGGAGCGTTCCTTTTCCTTTTACCGTGCCATTGATATTATTGTTGAAATCAGGATTAAGGCTCAGTGTGCCATTTGCCTGATGTTCGAATATGCCATTATTATCAAAACTCCCACCACCGTTATCGTAAATACTTGTTGGACCATTCAAGTTATAAGTACCATTGTTTTCAAGACTGCCTCCAGGGTAAAAACGAAAATTACCTCCGGTATGACTAATAGTCCCTTCATTAATCATAGGAGAGTAAAGATTTTTAGAGCCATTATTAAAAATCAAAACTGTAGCAGTGTTAGCGATCTTGAGTGTATCTGAAATTGAAATAGTTGAAGTCCCGGACCAACTAAACTGATTTGATACAATTATCTGACTGGATCCCTGAATAGTTCCTCCACTAAGCGACAGCTTTCCAATATTTGTCGTACTCTGATTGAAGTTTATTGTTCCTCCCGATATTTTAGTCTCCCCACTTAGGTTAACATTTCCGATGGAAGTAATAGTAGCTCCTGAGTATTCAATAATTCCTAAACCCGAAATATTGTTATTACTTCCAAAAGCGTAAGTGCCTGAATTAAAATTTAAGGTAGCACCACTGGAAATATTAATTGAAGTCGTACCTGAACTAATACCTCCCCAGAGCAGCTTCATGGTTCCCTCATTAATATTGAGTACACCGCCTCCATATTGCTCAATGGAGGTGAAAAAATTCAATTCATTAGAATTATTTTTATTAATGATTCCATTGTTTGAGAAACCGTCTCCTGCAGTACCAATCACATAAGTAGCTCCATCAAAAGTATAAGTTCCATTATTCTCAATACTGCCTCCGGTCTGAAGTCGAAGACTACCGCCAGTATGTGTGCACAAACCTTCATTCATCAGGGTTCCGTATAGATTTCGGTTTCCTGTACCTGATATTAAGCTGGTGCAGGTTGCCGTAAGTTCCATATTAAAAGAAGTGGTCAATGTTGACGTACCTGTCCAGCTAAAACTATTGGTTACCCTGATTTTACTGCTACTATCCATTGAACCTCCACTGATCGTCAAATCTCCGATATAGCTAATACCTCCATGATTAAAATTCACTATTGAACTACCATTGATCGTAAGGCCATTAACATCAATACTATTTGTAATATTAAGTGTAGCGTCATTAACAATTGCATCATCGTCGCTATCCGGAATAATTCCGGTATCCCAATTAGCAGAATTACTTCATAAATTATCTCCCCCTCCATTAGTAAAAGTGCAAATAGTGGCACTAAGCATATTGGCAATACAAAGGAGAAGCAGAGAAACTAAAATAGTTTTCTGAAAAGTTGAGTTTACAATTTTCATAAACAGATTGGTTTTGGTTGCTATCGTTATTAAAAAGAAAAGGGGACGAAAAGAGGGGACATTACATTGGTACATTTGCAATTATTAAAGCCAGCAGGTGATTTTCAGGATACCCTAAAAAGGGTAATTATCACCTAATAACAGTTTAAAAACGTCTTTTTATTTTTAATATGAAAATATAAACGAAATTTAAGGCTAGTACAAGTCAACTGATAACTTCCCGCTACCTGTTGATCTTTCTCAGGGTCTTTGGTTCACCAGACAAAGTTAACAGGCAACTCGATTTACCTGCTAATTATGTTGAAAGCCAGGCACCAAACTTTTTACTTTTCACTATCGTAGGCTGACTTTTTTATATCTTTAGAAAATTATAATCAAAACTCACTAATGAATAAAATTTTCAAAGCCTTATTTTTTGTAAGTATTATATTCCTCAGCTCCTGTCAGGATGCTAAAGTAGAAGAAAGCAGCAAAAAAGTGGATACGATGAGCAATGCTGATTCCACCTATTACACCGAACAATACCGCAACCAATTTCATTTCTCCCCTGAAGCCAATTGGATGAATGATCCAAACGGAATGGTCTACTATGATGGCGAGTACCATTTGTTTTACCAATATTATCCGGACTCCACCGTTTGGGGGCCGATGCACTGGGCACATGCAGTCAGTAGGGATATGGTGATATGGGAACACTTGCCGATCGCTTTGTTTCCTGATTCTTTAGGTTATATTTTTTCAGGAAGTGCAGTGATAGATCATAAAAATACGAGTGGATTTGGGAAAGATGGCAAAGCGCCAATGATCGCTATCTTTACACATCATAATATGGCTGGCGAAAAAGCCGGAGGTAACCAATACCAATATCAATCTATCGCCTACTCCAACGATCGAGGCCGTACCTGGGCAAAGTATGAAGGAAATCC
Organism: Saprospiraceae bacterium; assembly: GCA_047619515.1. Classification (GTDB taxonomy): domain Bacteria; phylum Bacteroidota; class Bacteroidia; order Chitinophagales; family Saprospiraceae; genus JAHDHW01. The sequence continues at coordinate 9,683 of JBLHJZ010000072.1, forward strand.
GGTGGTACCGAATCCGGGCATCAAAGATTTTCGTGATCCTAAAGTCATCTGGCACGAAGCTACCCAGCGTTGGGTGATGGTATTTGCAGCCTATGATAGAGTTCGTATTTATAATTCTCCAAATCTAAAAGACTGGATCTTTGCTTCTGAGTTTGGAATCCCCGGAGATAAGCGTCTGTGGGAATGCCCGGATTTATTTCCGATGAAGATAGAAGGGACAGACAATACTAAATGGGTACTTATCACCAGCATTCAACAACAAGGACCAAATGGTGGAACAGCGACTGCTTATTTCGTTGGCGATTTTGATGGTAGAACATTCAATGGAGATTATAAAAAATTGCACTGGGTAGATTACGGTACAGATAATTATGCAATGGTCACCTGGTCGGATGTATCAAAAGAAGATGGCAGAACCTTGGCACTGGGCTGGATGAACAATTGGCAGTATGCCCAGGTCGTACCTACTGAGAAATGGCGAAGCGCAATGACGCTACCAAGAGTATTGACACTCCACAAAACTTCCGATGATTTTCAGATACGATCCTTGCCCGTCAAAGAGCTGACGGCTATTGAGGGTGAAAAAACCAGATTAGAGACGAAAACCTATAGCCACCTTACTACTGTGCTTGAAAAGGTACCTCAGCAATTATATAAATTGGATTTGTCTTTTAAAAAACCATTTGACAGCAGGGTAGGCGTCCGTTTTTCAAATAGCAAAGGAGAATATACAGAAGTCTTTTTTGATGGCTTGGAGAATAGTTATTTTATTGATCGAACTAAAGCAGGGGAATCTGATTTTAGCGAACACTTTGCAGGACTGCATAGGGGCGCAATAAATTACGATTCCGAGACGGTGGATATGCTTATTTACCTTGATTTTGGATCCATCGAACTTTTTGCTGATGCTGGCCGATGTGTCATGACGGAAATTATATTTCCTTCCCCGCCTTATTCTAAAATCGAGATTATTGGAGAAAAAAATAATACGGAATTATTGAGCGGCACTATTACAGAACTGAAAGATATTTGGCGGAAATAATCAGTGTTAATTTAAGGCCAATAAGCAACTTTATTCTCTTAAATCGCACCTTGATTAATACTACTTTTACACTTTAGGAAGCCCGAATTAAATACTTAGCTTAATTACCTGTGTTTCAAAATTTTCAAACAAAATATGATACATCTATTCAAATTACTCCTTCTGATTATCCTTTGCAATTCATGGATTAACTCGTCAGCCCAAAGCCCAAATATCCTTTTAATCATAGCCGACGATGTGGGCGTTGACCCCGTACCCAATTATCCACTCAATGCGATCAAAGCAAATATGCCCAATCTCGAAGCACTTATGGCCGAAGGGCTGACCTTCGATAATGCCTGGTCCAATCCCATTTGTTCGCCGACCAGAGCGACTATCCTGACTGGCAAATATGGATTCCGTACCAATGTGGTTAATGTAACTGACTTGAGTCAACTCTCCACTGATGAAACTTCCTTACATGAATATATCGATCAGACTTCCAATGGGACCTATAGCAGTACCGTCATCGGCAAGTGGCACCTGAATGGGCAGATGAATCAGAACCCCAATTACCCTGGCCTTTTAGGTATCGAAGATTTCGCTGGCTTATTGGCAGGAGCCGTCAATGACTATGATGATTGGAGCCTGACGATGAATAGCCAGACTAATAATTCAACTGAGTACATCACCACTAAATTTACAGACCTGGCTATTGACTGGATCAATGCGCAAGACCAACCCTGGTTTTGCTGGCTGGCCTATAATGCGCCTCATACCCCTTTTCATCTCCCGCCTGATTTTATGCATTCACAAGGAATTTTACCAACCGACTCTGCGGCTATTGCGGATAACCCATTACCTTATTATCTGGCGATGATCGAATCGGTAGATTATGACATGGGGAGATTGATGGACAATATCCCAGAAGATGAACTGGACAATACTATCATCATTTTTATCGGAGACAATGGAACTACAGCGAGTGTAATCCAGGCGCCTTATACTTCGAATCGGGCAAAAGGCACTTTGTACCAAGGTGGCATTCATGTCCCTTTGGTGGTTTCAGGAGCTGGCGTAAACAGGACGAATGAAAGAGAAGAAGCATTGGTCAATATGACGGATTTGTTTTCGACGAT
>JBLHJZ010000073.1:0-11735 GCA_047619515.1 Saprospiraceae bacterium
GAAGTAGCGCCGTTACATCGTAGGTCTGATATTGCAGGCGTTTGTTAAAACTCGTCCAGCCCGGCGTAAATAAATCATCGCTTATTTTTTGGCCATTGATCTCCGTATGGTACAAACCATGCGAGGTGATATACAACCGAGCTTTTTTGATATTATTTTTTAGCTCAAACGCTTTTCTTAATATTGGCGATGGGTTATTGGCTTTTTTTTGCTCTTCGAGCTCAGGTTCGATCCAATGAGCAGTCCAGTCTTGTTCTTTCAATAAGCCCATTTCCCAACAAGCAGTTTCGCTCCATTGGCTTTCCTGTTTTTGATTGTCCCATATCTTGACCCTCCAGTAGAATCTTTCTCTTGATTCCGGAATTTTCCCCTTGTACTCCACATGAATGGATTGATCGGAGGTTACTTTTTTTGAATCCCAAATCAATTTTTTCTTTTTATCAAACCCATCTTTTGAAAAAGCTACCTGAATTTGATAAGCCGTTTGCATAACATTTTTTACGCCCTCTTTAGCTTTCAATTGCCAACTTAAGCGAGGAACTAACACATCAATACCCATTGGGTTTTTATGGTACTCGCAACGAAGGTTTTGTACCTGTGCCTGATTAAACGATAAAGTCGGAACAAGAAAAACAAATAATGAAAACACAAGAATTCCTTTTTTCATTTTGATCATTTTAGAGAGATTTAAAAAACAGCATTGAAATTAAGTATAATTTTTTGAAAAACTCTTGTTAGATAATCCCTCCTTGGAACACTTTTAGCAATAATATTAAAAACTAAACACCGCTCAAAAAATAACTTCTCGATTTTGAGCTTAACTAAAAAAGCATGGTTCTCAATAAATCAAATATGGCATCAAGCCCTGCTATCACCAAAACGGAAAATTTTCAGGTAGTCTATCTCGGAGAAAATGGCTTCCCTATTGGGTTTGGCGCTATCCAAAAGCTAATAATGGTCAGTAAAGCTTTGATAGAAGAAGGAGCAGACGTCACGGTCATTAACCGAAAAGGGAATTTCGATCCCGATAAGCCGGTGAATATTGCGCTTCAAGGCAATTTCGAAGGAATCGATTATGTGTATACCTCCCGAAGTATTTATCGCCCCAAGGGGTTTTTTAAAAGAAATATTCAAAAAGTAAAAGGAATCTATAAAGAATTTCAATACCTGAGAAAGCTCAGGAAAAACGACCAATTGGATGCAGGGATTATTTCCTGCTATCATCTTGGCCAAGTGACACTCTATCGCTTATATGGCTATTTTTTAAAATTTCCGGTGGTCTACAATTATGTAGAAATGGCTCAGGTATTGGATAATAGAAGAGCATTGAGCTTAAAGATAAACGACTATTTGTTCGAGCGTTTTTTGATTCCGTCTATGGATGGGGCTTTTCCGATCAGTGAAGTATTGGTCAATCATTATAAAAAAATAGCGCCTAATAAAAAGATGCTCAAGCTTCCGATTCTTTGTGAGTTTGAGAAGTTTGATATCAAAGTAGAAAAACAGAATCGTGATTTTTTCTTGTTTTGTGGTGCTTTATCTTATCAGGAAACCATTGATTTTGTACTAGATGCTTATGATCTTTTGCCCAAAGATAATCCAGTCGATCTGCACCTGATCTTAGGTGGCGGCACTGATGAAGAATATCAAAAACTTTTGACACACATCAAAAAGCTAAAAAAAGGTAGCCAGATAAAAGTGTTTCATAATGTCCGGCATTCGGAAATTCCGAAACACTATAAACCAGCCAAAGGATTGCTGATCCCGATGCGCCCGACCTTGCAGGATGCAGCGAGATTTCCACACAAGATCGGAGAATATGTAGCATCCGGCAATCCAATGATCAGTAATAATTTTGGAGAAGTAGCCTGCTATTTTAAAGATGGCGAGACAGCCCTGGTCGCTGAAACGTATACCATAGAAGATTTTGCTTCGAAAATGAAATTCGTATTAGATAATCCCGAAGTAGCAAAGCGGATAGGGGAACAGGGTAAAATTCTCGGGCTGAAAGCTTTTAATCACCTGACTTATGGCCCAAAGATTCTCGCATTTCTAAAAGCCTTAGCCCGGTGAACTGGCAACCTCGAGTTGCCTGTTCACTTAACCAGCAACCACGACCCAATAAAGTTAGCATTCAACTCGAAGTTGCCAGCTAACAGAACCAATCAAAAATGAAAAAAAAGAAAATAGCCATATTCGGCGTAAAGTATTTCCCGGCACGAGGCGGTACCAGCCGGGTAGTAGAAAATCTGTTATACGATCTAAAAAATAATTATGATTTTACCATTTATTGCTATAAGCACGAAGCAGCAGCAAACCATATTTCCGGTGTAGAAACGATCCAATTTTCGGAAATTCCAATCAAAGGAATCGGCGTATTTTTATATTATTTGAGATGTTGTGTTCATCTTCTTTTCAATAAACAATATGACTTGGTACACCTTCACAAGATGGATGCTGCCTTTTTTCTTCCTCTGTTATGCCTAAAATTTAAAGTGATCGCTACCTCCCATGCCTTACCACATCTAAATGAAAAATGGTCGGCAATAGGGAAGCGGTATTTCCTGTTTTCGGAAAGCTTATTTATGCATTCGAAAGCTACTTTGACTGCGATTTCGAAACCCCAGACCCTGTATTTCTTTGAAAAATATAAACGGGAAGTTGCATTTATACCCAACGGGATTCTCCCTGTAGGTAAGATACAGGTGGAGCTGGCAGATGAAATAATGAAGCAATTCAATATCCCTAACGACTTTCTTCTTTTTGCCGGAAGGCGCCTGATCCCACTAAAAGGATGTCATACCCTTATAAAAGCACTTCAAAAGATGGCTTTCAAAGGTACGCTGGTAGTGGCGGGTGATATGGATCAAATGCCTGCCTACACTGAAAAATTGAAAAAATTAGCAGAAGGAATTAATGTCCGCTTTATTGGCTATGTCTCAGGCATGGATAAATTAAACGCCTTGCTCAAACGTGCGAAATATTTTGTCTTCCCATCAGAAATCGAAGGTATGTCCATGATGTTACTGGAGGCTGGCAGTATCGGTACACCAATGATTTGTAGTGACATTCCACCAAATCTCGCAGTCCTGAATGATCAGGAAGTACTTTATTTTGAATCTAAAAACGTAGATGATCTTGCTGAAAAATTGACCTGGGCTTTTCAAAATAAAGAAGCCATGGAACAAATGGCCATCCGGACGAAAAATACCGTAGAAAAGGAGTACATGTCCTCCAAAGTCGTAAAACAGTATATCGAATTATATGATCATACTTTATCGGTTGATAAAATGATCCCGAGCCCCGATAAAATATGAACTCTTATACCCGAAAGAAAATAATATCGCTGGTCGCTCCGGTTTTATCCAGGCTGAAAGTGCATAAACTTTTTGCACCTGCTTATTCGGGACTTGGCCATATTCTTACTTTCCATCGGGTAATCCCCTTGACGCAGGAAGAACGAATTCACAACCACTTGAGTCTGGAGATAAGTCCGGAGCAGTTGGAGTCAACCATTCAGTTTTATAAAAAAGAAGGCTACGGTTTTGTTTCTCTTGATCAGGTATATCAGTATTTGAAGGAAGGAAAGACGAATAAAAAATTTGTAGCCTTTACGTTCGATGACGGATACAAGGATAATTTCACCATCGCTTTTCCGATTTTAAAAAAGCATGGGATTCCGTTTACGATTTATATTACTACTAATTTTCCGGACTATAAAGCTATACTCTGGTGGTATCTTTTGGAAGAGACGATTAAAAACAAGGAAGCATTTCAATTTACCTGGCAAGGAGTGCCCTATACTTACGACTGCCCTACAGTAATAACTAAAGAATTGGTTTTCGACCAATTAAGAACCCTGATTAATCAGTCTTTTGATAAAGCCTCACATTTAAATTTGCTAACTGCCATTTTCAATAAAAGTGAAGATCAGTTATATACCTATTCCAAATCGCTGGTCATGAGTTGGGCGGAAATTAAAACCTTGAGTGAAGATCCACTTTGTACAATCGGGGCGCATACCGTGAATCATTATCCATTATCCAGAATAGGAGACAAAGAATTAATCTTTGAAATCCAACATTCTAAAGAATTACTGGAGCGTAATATTGGCCAGCCGGTCGAGCATTTCGCTTATCCTTTTGGCAAGGCCAATGAAGCATCTTTCAGAGAATTTAAAGCCGTAAAAGCCTTAGAATTTAAGACCGCTACGACAACCCGCATGGCTAATCTCTTTATAGCGCATAAAAATTATACAGAAAGTCTTCCCAGAATAAGTCTAAATAAAGCCACGGATGCACATGTCCTCAATTTACAATCCAGTGGCCTCTTGCCTTTTATTATTCATAAAGGAAAGCAAGTAATAACAAACTAAGAACAGTGCCATTGCCCGCCATAGATTGGTTCATTTATTGCAATACACAATACTTAATAAGCTTATTTGCAGATTCTGGCTGTAAAACCCTATAAAATGGAAAAACCGAAAATTAGCCTTTTGTTATATACCTATAATAGAGCAGATATAGTGGTAAAAGCTATTGACAGCATATTGAACCAAACCTATCGGGATTTTGAACTGGTATTGATCAATAACGGAAGTACTGATAATACGCATGAAGTACTGGAAAAATACCGGGATCACGAAAAGGTGCGGGTCATCCATGTAGCAAAAAACCTGGGAAGCACCGGAGGAATGAATTTTGCCCTCGATCAGATCCAGGGAGAATGGTTTGCAACCTTGGGAGATGATGATGTACTCGTTGAAAATGCTTTTGAAACAATGATGCAAGTACTCGTAGATGTTGATCCTACAATCAATGCTATTACCAGCAATGCTATTTCTACTTCCTCTGATGAGTTTACCGGAAAAGGCCTTTACGAAGATCAGTATCTACCCCTGGAAAAAATTATTCTAAAAACAACAGGTGATTTTTTTGCAATCACTAAAACAGCGCTACTTGGAGATCATCGACTCAACGAAGACCTTCCCGGAGATTGTAATGTATTATGGTATAAGATAGATGATAAAGCTAAGCGCTATTATATCCACAAAGGTTTAAAAATCTATAATAATGATACAGGCGAAAATGAATCGACACGACGGAATTCTATAAACTACGCTAATCGAATTAAGCTATATAAAGAATTACTTAAAGAAGATTTTTATTGGAGTAAGATCAAGCAATATAACAAAAAGCAATATCTGGCCAGGTGCCTGAGAGGAATGTATTTTCTAAAGGCGACAGGAGATACGAAAGGTATGAGGGTTTATTATGATATGCTTCGAAACGCTGACCCAGATTTTAAATCTACATTATTTTCTAAAATCTTAATAGCCATACCCGATAATATTTTAAAATACTTGTACCAATCTGTTGGCAACAGCAAGCTTGCCGGGTTATTTTTCCGTGTCCTCGTGAAGAGGTATACACTAATAGGCCAATAAGGTCAATTTATAAATCAAACCATAATGAACGATAATTCAAGCTGCTTTTTATGTGGTAGCGATAAGGTACATGATTTTTTTCAACTACCTCCGATGCCAACGATGGACGGGGTGATGTGTAGTACCGCCGAGGAAGCCCAAAACGTAACGAAAGGCCGGATATCACTGCGCTTTTGTAAAAATTGTGGCTATATCGGGAATGAAGAACACGAAGAGGATAAAGTCAATTTTGACGAGTATGATTTCTCTAATGACCACTCTCCAATCTACACCAAGTTTACAGAAGAGCTGAGTGACCGGCTTATCAATCGCTATAATCTAAAGGGAAAAACGATTTTAGATATAGGCTGCGGGGATGGTGATTTTTTAAAGACGATCTGCAAACGAGGAAATAATAAAGGAATTGGTGTTGATCCAGGCTTTGATTATTCCAAAAAGAAATCCAACAATGGCGTTGACCTGACTTTTATCAGAGAGTATTATTCTGAAAAACATAAGGATATAAAAGCGGACTTAGTGGTGAGTCGTCTGGTGCTTACCTTGCCAAATGATCCGGTCACTTTTATAAAAACGATTCGTAAGAATCTGGAAGATCAGCCTGACACAATCGTTTACTTTGATATACCAAACAGCCAATATACTTTTGAAGAAAAAGTGGTCTGGAATGTGATTTACGAACATCGAAGTTGGTATAGCAAAGAGTCGTTGAGCTATTTATTGGAGCTTTGTGGTTTTGAAGTATTAAGCGTAGATCTATGCTGGCATGATGAGTTCTTGAGTATTGAGGCGCGGCCAAATACCAAAGGTACTCCACCGCAACTTCCTGATCCTTCCAGAATCGGTCTACTCGAAGGAGTCATAAAAGAGTTCGCTGATGGTTTTGCCGCGCTGAAAATGGATTACCAACAAAAAATTGATACCATCAAAGCATCAGGTAAAAAAGCGATGGCCTGGAGCGCAGGTGCACGGGCACTTACTTTTTTTAATATTTATGACTTAAAAAAAGATGTCCCATATATCGTAGATATCAATGTCAACCGGCAGGGAAAATTTTTACCAGGTAGCGGTCAACCGATAGTAGCACCGGAATTTGCGATCGAATATCAACCAGACATAATCATTATTACTAATCCCACTTATGCGGACGAGATAAAAGATCATGTAAAGCAAATGGGACTTAAGCCTGAGTTTTGGGTATTGTAGTGGATTTATGATTGTACTTAGACAAAATTGAAATTATGAGAAAAGTCAAAACAGTAGCTATAGTAGGAGCTGGCATAACAGGAATGACAGCAGCATACTTCGAAGCCCTTAAGGGTAATTTTGTTTATTTGATTGAAATGGACGATCGCCCGGGAGGGCTTTTAAAGAGTGAGCACAATGAATTTGGTTCCTTTGATTATGGAACACATGTCGGGACAAAACTAGGCGAAAAAGAGCTAGATGATTTTTTATTTAGCGGGATGACAAAAAAAGATTTTGAATTTTTTAATCCCGGCGAATCAGGTAATTATTATGCAGGAAAATTAAGTTCGAAAAGCCCTTTTGTAAATACCGAACATTTAGAAAGAGAGGTGATCAATCAGGCAAATATAGACTTGCTAAGTTCCGGAAATGATACCACCCCCGAAAATCTGGAAGAAGCGATGATCGCTCGCTATGGCCTGACTATTTATGAGCAAATATTTAAAAATCTCCTTCAAAAATTCATGGGGCCTAATGCTGCTAAATTATCACCTGAAGTCCTTTATTTCTTTGACATGAACCGGCTTTTGGCATTTGATTCTACAGTCACCGACCGACTAAAGACGATAGCTTGTTACGATGAGGTATTAGGCTTTCATTACCCTTGCCCGGGGCGGCAAAAAATATATCCGAAGGTGGGCGGTATTAGTTTTTGGATTGACTTTTTAATGGCTAAGCTGGAAAAGGCAGGCGTAAAATTCTTGGCAGGTACCCGGGTGAATGCCATCACAAATGTGGACGGAAGCATTACACATATCAATACAGGAAAAAAGGAAATAAAAATAGATAAACTCATCTGGACTATTCCGGCTGCCTTATTTTCTCGCTTGGCAAATCCTTCGACTGTACTTCCCAAGCCTAAATTCAGAAAAACAGGTTTGTATAATTTTTCGTTCAAAAAGCCTTTAAATTCGAAATGTTATTACATCAATATTTATGATGAATCCTTGCTCTCTGCGCGAATGACACTCTATCAAAATCTGACTAATTCCAATAAATATTATTCTTGCACAATCGAAGTGCTACAGGATGATGATTTTGATTTTGAGTCATCGGTTGATAAAATTCTGGCAGAAATTTATACCATGAACCTGGCAGATGAAAATAATGAATGCGTTTATAAAGGTATGATACCTATCAATAATGGATTTCCAATTCTTGATTTTGATTATATAAAAAACACAAATGACCTTTTAATTTCACTGAAGGCATCCTTTAATAATGTAACATTTCTTGGAAGAGGAAACGGAGGCTTCTTTATGCGTGATGTTTTAAAACATACTTATCAAAGTATTGTGATTGATGAATTGGCATATAAAGAAAAAAGAAGATTAAAGATTATTCCATAGTAAGTACCTCAGACTTTTTAACTGCCGTAGGTATGGTTAGTCTGTGTTTGTAGGCTAAAGCCTACCATACCACTAAACAAACTTTTTTAAAATGAAAGAAAAGACGCCATTGATTAGTCTTCTCATCTTAACCTATAACAGGGCACATTTATTAGCGCGGACGATAGACAGCGTTTTAAATCAATCCTTCCAGAATTTCGAAATCATCCTTATCAATAATGGAAGTGAAGACCACACCAAAAAAATTATAGAAGAATACCAGGCTAACGAAAAGTTTCGGATTTTCCATCTTGAAAAAAATATAGGCTTCGCTAAAGGCTTTAATTTCGGCCTCGAACAAATCAGCGGAGAATGGTTTGCCTTCTTAGGGGATGATGATGTCATTGATGGAAAAGCCTTTGAGACGCTCTTGCAGGTCTTGACAGAGGTAAGCCCGGACATTAATGCTATTAATTGCAATGGCATTGATTCAGCAACCGGCAGATTGTCTGGAACAGGCTTGGACAGAGACCAGTATTTACCGATAGATGTTATCGTTGAAAAAACCGGTGGGAATTTTTGGGGGATTACAAAAAATGAACTCATCGGCGACATACGGCTGAATGAAAAAATACCCGGCCTCGAAGATACTTTTTGGTATCAAATAGATGCTATTGCCAATCGCTATTATATCCATAAAAAACTGATTATTTATTATACCGATCATGGTAAGACGGAAACCAGTCGTCAAAGCACCATAGCCATGAAATCAAAAATGTACGAGGAATTACTCCACGAACCATTCTTCTGGGATGTCTTAAGGAAGTACAATCAAAAACAATATCTGACCAGGTGTTTGAAAGGAATGTGCTACTTAAAATTAATTGGGAAAAACAAAGGTGTCCAAACCTATAGAAGGATGGCCGGGATGGTTGACCTCAGGCTAAAGGAAAGGATTTTGGTAAATATTTTTATATCCTTTCCTCCTCCTTTCTTAGAGAAACTACACCAAATTTATAAAGCTTTATCTCCAAGCTGGTGATCATTTTTTAAGCCTTCTTAGAAGTATCTACTGATGCTAATAAAAGTTTATTTGGATTGCCATTCATATAAGCCTCAATAACTTCTTCCGGAATGGATTGGAGATCGGATACTCTCAAATAGTCCATCATAGTTGTTCCCGTACAGCCTGCATCTATATTTTTCGCACCTTGAATAGTCCTTAGGTCACCTAAATGAACGGTTCTTAAATCAATACTGAATCTGGTTTTTCCGGTAGTATTGGCCACAGAAGAATGTAAATGCTGAGCAGAAAAAAGTGTCATTCCACCTGGCGGACTCACCACACGCAATTGTTCCGCTAAATCTAATGGCTCTTCAGGGTGAGGTTGTACCCGGGTATCTTCCTTAATATGGTTTGCGGCATTTAACCGGCTGGTTTTAGCCCATTCCTGGTAATTATAACTGGCCGAGCCATTCTTTATAGGTTGATTAAAATATTTAGGATGGATAGCCATCACATTGCCTGATTCCACTTCATAAATAGGGAGCCACCAATTAATCTGGCACATAGGCGCAGAATACCAGGTGTCGCGATGAGCATGGAAAGCATAGGCTATACCTGAAGTCAAATATCCGTCACTGGTAGAGGATCTCATTCTCGGTACATCAAAATAGGTCAACTCAGGATCAAAATTCTTTTCTCTGAGCATTGCCTGCAAAAACTTTTTGGACTCCGGGTGATGAATGAAAGTCGGCTTGAGCTTTGAAAGAATAGCGACATATTTTTCGACCGGCAAATGATATTGAGCAGTGATTGGATCCAATCCACCAAAAGCTTCTTCAATTAAACTCTTTGCAAAAGCTACAAATTCCAGAGAAGCTTTGCATGGTGAATAGGTATAGATCTGACCATTATATATTTCTTCTCTTCTTTTATCTCCGTTTGTGGGATTGTCAAAATAAATAGTGTTCATATTGTGATATTTAAATTGTTCAAATTTTGATCCATTTTAAACTATTTTTAGTAGTTTATGTTCCAGAAGAATTTGAGCGACTTTCGAAATAAGTTGAAACGAACAACCTGAGCGTTCTGCGATATCCAGAAGATTATGATTTCCGTCGGCCAGGTTTAAAATCCAAAGCATAGCCATTTGCATTTCTTTACTTTGAGCATTTCCTCCGATAGCATTGTACAAGCCACGTTTCCCTAGCTGAGGTTCACATTTAGGATATAGGTTTTTATAAAAAAGATTATGCTCCAAAATCTCAATTACATCCTGATAAAGTTGGAAAGATTCTGACAAACACGCTGGCTGGATCAGATTTAGATCATCCGCTGAAGTATGATATTCAGGGTATTCCCCAAACTGAGACCGGGTAAGGTTTCCTACTGCGAGATTGAATCCCGGGGAACAAAATTGTCGCTCATCATATCCATAAGGGATGAAGTCAATAATTTTTCCCGAATAGCCAGCATATTGTATCAAATGACTGGCCACACGGTCGATTTCTGCATCTCCTTGCCGACTTTTCTTATAGGTGAATCCACCGGGATCGCCCAGTAAACTTGCGACCAAACCATGTTTTATGTTTTTGGTTTTTTGCTCATTCCGGGCCAGCCAGGTGATGGAGCCTATCGTTCCCGGTATAAAAAGGAACCTATAGGAGTAACGATTTTTTTGTTTTGAAAGCCATTGTGCCAAACAGGTCAAAATACTGATCCCGGAAAGATTATCATTAGCGAGTGAAGGATGACAAATATGTGCTGAGAATAATATTTCATCGGCGGTAGCTCCCGGAAGGTATAATTCGCCGTAAGTCAAATGCCCTTGATCAAGTGTGGTATCGATGTAAACTTCATAATCGCCTTCTTCCAGACTTTGGAATTGATGATGAGTGATACAAAAACCCCAATTCTCCGCATAATAGGAAGTACGATAAGGAATCAGGTCTGGCTGATCAGGTAAGGTATACAAATGTTCTTTGAGCGCTGTCAGACTTATTTTTTTATGAACAGGAATGCTATAATTCAGGATGTGAAGATTGTGGTTTTTGAAATCAACAATTTTATTTCCTTTGGCATCTTTGATCCAGGCATCTTTGATATTCCATTCTTTAGGTACTGTCCAGTCGAAAACGGCTGTCCCGCTTGGTACCTCATGGGTTTCCAGACCGATATACTCCTGTAAAATGGCTAGCGTTTGTCGGACGCCATCGCCGGTGATGCTTCGGCAAATAGGATACAGTCGCTCACAGAGCGCAAAAATATCCTGCCCGGTAGCATTGATTTCTTTATGTTTTATTTCGATGCTCATTATTCCATTTTCTATAAACGGGTTGGACGGATCGTCCTTCGAGGTATTTGTCAACTCCTTCATCCAGTCCTTTTCGATATACCTTTAAAGCATGGTGAATGATGTCAATCGTCTGGTCAATATCCTTGTCGCTATGCGAAAGGCTGATGACAAGATTTGGCGCAATTAATCCTTGCTTTATACATTCCTGCATAAATAAGGTACGGAAAGCTTGAGATGGCTTTCGATCCTGATCTTGGGTCGAAAACACCAAACAGGAAGGATGCCCATGGATGCCCACATTGCCGATAAGATTGTTTTCCCGGATGGATTGTAGCATCCCTCTCCTGAGGCGCTCTCCCTGGAATTGTAAATGCTCAATGACATGCTCTTCGCGATAAATTTTCATGACGGCAATAC
>JBLHJZ010000074.1:0-11673 GCA_047619515.1 Saprospiraceae bacterium
ATTGTGGGTGGAATGATTTCTTTTAAATTGAAATACATGGGTGTCTTACGTTTGCTAAATTCAGAATATATAGAAAAGAAAGTGGAGTGATTGATCTTTAGGGGTCCGTTTTTTACCATTTAAAAACTATTGTAAAAAGCTATTTTTAGTGAAATATTTATGCTTAGATTTAAAAGTCAAATCCACTAAATTTTATGAATCAAAAAAAAGCTCCTTGGTACTTCCTCTTGCTACTCATTTTGGCTGGGGAGTCTGTATTTATTCTTCCATATGTTCTTTCGCGAGTCTTTAGGCCTACCGTACTTGAGGCATTTGGCTTGACCAATGTGCAGTTGGGCTTATGTTTCTCTGTATATGGCATAGTAGCTTTGCTATCTTATCTTTTTGGAGGTCCCTTGGCCGATAAGTTTCCTCCTAGAAAATTGATCGCAGTGTCACTATGGATGACTGCCTTAGGAGGATTGGTCTATGCTACTTTTCCCAGTTATACCGTATTAAGAATACTTTATGGCTACTGGGGTTTTACGACCATTTTTTTATTCTGGTCTCCGATGATCAAGGCCACTCGGATCTGGGGCGGCTCTACTTCCCAAGGAAAAGCCTTTGGATTTTTGGACGGCGGACGAGGCTTAGTGGGGGCGCTATTCGGAACGATGGGCGTACTTGTTTTTTCACTATTTATTACTTCAGAAATTGCTGAAGCGACTACCTCCGAAAGTAGAGCAGCCTTCAGGTATGTGATTCTCCTATCCACTGGTGTTATTGTTCTTGTGGGCCTATTGGTGTGGTTCTTTATGAAAATGGATGACCAGGCAGAAAAGGAGATTATCCTGGAGAAAATAACGATATCACAAATACAAGAGGTCTTACGTTTGCCTTCCGTATGGTTGCTGATGATCATTATTCTATGTGCCTATGTAGGCTACAAAATCACAGATGTGTTTTCGCTGTATGCCCAGGACGTGATGCTTTATGACCAAGTGCAATCGGCCCAAGTGGGTACTTTTTTGTTGTTTATCCGTCCTGTCATTGGGGTGCTGATTGGGGTATTGGCGGATCGCACACAACCTTCACTCTGGTTGGTCCTTAGTTTTGTATTTTCATTCTTCGGTGCATTATTATTCGCTACAGGTATGGTTTCAAATTCAGCGACAATTTTGTTTTTTATATCGATTTTAGTCGTGGCGACAGGTGTGTACGCGGCACGTTCTTTATACTTTGCGGTGATGGAAAGCGGGCAAATTCCCCTGGTTCTTACAGGGACTGCTGTTGGCCTTATTTCTATAGTAGGATATATGCCCGATATATTCGCAGGGCCCGCGATGGGGTATCTCTTAGATATTTCGCCAGGTGCAGAAGGGCATCAACATGTATTTTGGATGTTGGCTTTATTTTCCTTTATTGGTGGTATCGCCGCTTGGTATTATTTTCAATTGTATAAAAAGAAGAAATCGCTATGACGGTATTTAATGGCGACGCGTCGTGGAGAAC
Organism: Saprospiraceae bacterium; assembly: GCA_047619515.1. Lineage (GTDB taxonomy): Bacteria > Bacteroidota > Bacteroidia > Chitinophagales > Saprospiraceae > JAHDHW01. The sequence continues at coordinate 1,492 of JBLHJZ010000074.1, forward strand.
GACAATGCCGACTAAACGCCGCCACTGTATCTCCACACAAGTTGCAGGCAACTAAAAATAAAAAACAAAGGAGTTTCAAATTAAAAATTTGATTTTAAAAAAAATATTTTAAATTTCGGCGAATAAGAAAAGCCTTTTTAAATAGTTCGCTGATAATTATCTTTAGCCATGGATTTAGTCAGCATTAATAAAACAAATCAAATATCATTTATATGCGAATAGCACTTTTCACCTTACTTTCTTTCCTGGTGACACCTTCCTTATTAGCTACTACTTTAAAAATTCAGCCACTGGCAAAGGGAAATTTAGCCACTTTATCAACGGATACTATTGTCGAAAGTATTTTTGAAATAGATGGTCGAGAAAGAGTTTACTACCTCTATTTACCCGAAAATATAAGAAAAAATGCACCTTTAGTTTTTACCTTACATGGGTATGGAGGCAGTGCCAAATCTATGATGGAATACGCTAAAATGAATGTTGTAGCCGATAAAAATGACTTTGCAGTTTGTTACCCACAAGGTTTTTTAGGTACGGATAATAATAATTCCTGGAATGCTCGCTACTCAAATGATGCCGTAGATGATGTCAAGTTTTTAACCGAATTAGCCAAATATCTACAAGAACACCACCAATTGAGTCCCCAAAATACTTTTTGTACAGGCATGTCGAATGGCGCAGATATGAGTTATATGTTGGCTTGTCATGCCCCTGATGTATTTGCCGCCGTTGCTCCCATAGCAGGCTGTATGATGCAAACGACTTTTGATGCCTGTTCTGCTGTAAAAACAATTCCTATTTTAGAAATTCATGGGGATAAAGATGATATTACACTTTGGGATGGCGACCTCAATTATTCTGAAAGATATGGCGCATATTTAGGCACTAGAGCAATCATTGATTTTTGGGTCAATAAAAATAAAACCACACAAACTACGATTGATACTTTATTTGATTTTGATAAAACGGACAGCAGTTATGTAGTCACAGAAAAACATACTGGCGGCGTACATGATCAGCAAGTATGGTTGTATAAATTAGTGAATGGCAAGCATGATTGGCCAGGGACCTGGGGTAATAAAGACATTCAAACAAGCGAAGTTGTTTGGTCTTTTTTTGAACAGTTTTTGCAAAAACCAAAACCAAATTATGCGCTCGTAAATACACATTTCACCAAAGGTACACCTGAATCACAAGGCATATCTTCCGAAGGCATTCTATCCTTCCTGGAAAGAGCAGAAAAAGAAATAGATGCTTTACATAGTTTTATGATAATTCGACATGGCAAAGTGGTTTCCGAAGGTTGGTGGGCACCTTATACCCCAGATAGTCCACACGTCATGCATTCTCTTAGCAAAAGTTTTACTTCGACTGCCATAGGCATGCTAATTGACGAAGGGAAATTATCTTTAGATGATAAAGTATTGGCTTATTTTCCAGAATATGCACCTGAAAAACCTAGTTGGCAACTGGATGCAATGCGGATTCGGGATTTGATTACGATGAATACAGGTCATATTGAAGAACCTGAAGTTTGGTTTAGTGATGGAGATTGGGTTAAGTTTTTTTTAGCAGCTGAAGTTCAATTAGCCCCAGGCACTCACTTTAAATATAATTCTGCCGGCACTTATATGCTCTCTGCAATCTTGCAAAAAATAACGGGTGTTAAAGTAGTCGATTATCTCACGCCTCGTTTATTTGAACCACTAAATATTAAAAAGCCGCATTGGGATGTTTGTCCAAAAGGCATAAATACAGGTGGTTGGGGTTTGAGTATTACCACCGAAGATATTGCCAAATTAGGACAATTATATTTGCAAAAAGGACAATGGAATGGCGAACAGTTAATCGCTCAAAAATGGGTTGATATGGCAACTTCCAAGCAAGTCTCGAATGGCAGCAATCCAGAAAATGACTGGAATCAAGGATATGGTTTCCAATTTTGGCGAAGTCGCCATAACTCTTACCGTGGAGATGGCGCAATGGGACAATTTTGTTTGGTCTTTCCTGAACTAGATGCCGTAGTTGCCATCACTGCCGGTACTTTTGATATGGGGCATGTTATGAATATTGTTTGGGAAGAATTATTGCCTGCTATGCAAGCTTCTCCGCTGGCATTTGCTCCAAAAGCAGTAGCCACTCTAAGGGAAAAAACGACGAGTTTAAAACTTCCACTTATTTCAGGAGCGACTACTTCGGATATTTCTAAAAAGCTGGCTAAAAAATCTTTTATGCTATCAGAGAATGAACTCGGTATTCAATCCATTCAATTTAACCTTCACGAAGGGCAGCATAACATTGAAATCCAGTCAAAAGATGGAAAAGAAAAGATGCTAATTGGGGTAAATACTTATCAAAAAAGTGAACTAAGTAATCCTTTGCCCTATGCCGAAAATTTACAAAAAACAATTGCTACTAGTGGAGCATGGATTAGTCCTGCTGAATACCAGTTGCGGGTTTATTTTTATGAAATGCCTGATAGGATTACCTATACTTTTCGATTTGAGGGAAATGAATTGATCTGGGAAAGTAAATTGGAACATTCTCTTTTTGGCGCTAGTAAGCAAGCAAATTTAATGGGCAAACAGTAGCTGATCGAGCACTCCGGGTGCAGCTTAAATCCCATGGTACTTTACTTATCAGAGGAGGTCTTTCTCCTGTAGGTATAACGGCAGCTTGGCCGAACACATGGCTGCTTCTCCCATCGTATAAATATCGAGCAACCAGGAATGGGAAGTCCCTACTATAAAATATTTGCGGATGTGCTCGCCGAAAATATCGACCAGGTCGTTCATCGTATATTCAATCCAGAGCTCTTCCGTCAAAGAATCCCAGCCCCTTGCTTCGGTGGCACAGGTATAACTGGAAATGACGACACCGCCGTTGCTGCCGTGGAGGTCGGTACTCGGAAAATAAATAAACCGCGAGGCTCGATCACTACATCACATGCGAAGCGATCACCTTTTTATAATACTTCCCACCATTTTACTACTTTTGCAATCAAAATAAAAAAATATGGTTTCAATAGATAATATAGCGGTAGCATTTAGTGGGCAAACCCTCTTTGAGGACGTCTCTTTTGTCATCAATGAAGGGGACAAAATTGCGCTGATGGGAAAAAACGGTGCCGGCAAATCTACTATGATGAAAATTATAGCGGGCATCGAAAAGGCCACAAGAGGGAATGTGCAATTACCCAAAGACGCAGTCATTGCTTATCTTCCCCAACATCTGTTGACGGATGACAACTGTTCGGTCTTCGAAGAGACGGCCAAGGCTTTTGGAAAGGTATTCGAGATGCGGGATGAAATGGCCCGGCTAAATAAGGAATTGGAAACCCGGACGGATTATGAATCTGACGAGTATATGGCCATCATTGATAAGGTGACCGACATTGGAGAAATTTACTACGCTATTGAGGATGTCAATTATGATGCTGAAGTAGAGAAGACATTATTGGGATTGGGTTTTAAGCGGGAAGATTTCCCCAGACCTACTGCCGAGTTTAGTGGCGGCTGGAGAATGCGTATCGAATTAGCAAAAATATTATTGCAAAAGCCAGATTTGATTTTATTAGATGAGCCTACCAATCATATTGATATCGAATCGGTGGTATGGTTAGAAGATTTCCTGCTGAATAAAGCAAAAGCAGTGTTGGTCATTTCACACGACAAAGCATTCATTGATAATATTACCAATCGAACTATTGAAGTGACGATGGGTCGCATCTATGATTATAAAGCCAATTATTCGCATTACCTCGAACTGCGGGTTGACCGGCGAGCTCACCAACTAAAAGCCTTTAAAGAACAACAAAAAACAATCGCAGATAACGAGCGATTTATTGAGCGATTCAAAGGCACTTTTTCTAAAGCCAATCAGGTAAGATCCGTGGAGCGAATGCTGGAAAAGCTGGAAATTGTTCAGGTGGATGAGCTTGATAATTCCGCCCTTAAATTGAAGTTTCCACCTTGTAAAAGATCGGGAGACTATCCGGTGATCGCTAAAAATCTATCTAAACGCTACGATAATCATATCGTTTTCAATGGCGCTGATATGACCATTGAACGAGGAGAGAAAGTTTCTTTTGTAGGTAGAAACGGCGAAGGAAAATCTACCATGATCAAAGCGATCATGGCCGAGATTACTTTTGAAGGAGAATGCCAACTGGGGCATAATATTGAAGTGGGCTACTTTGCTCAAAACCAGGCCTCGTTATTAGATTCCGAACTCACGGTTTTTGAAACGGTAGATGAAGTAGCGAAGGGAGAAATCAGAACACAGGTAAAAAATATTCTGGGTAGATTTATGTTTAGCGGAGATGATATTGATAAAAAAGTATCGGTACTGTCCGGAGGGGAACGCACCCGACTGGCTATGGTAAAATTATTATTAGAGCCCGTTAATTTTCTGATACTGGATGAGCCAACCAATCATTTGGACATCCAATCAAAAGATATATTGAAAGAGGCATTATTGGCTTTCGATGGTACGCTGATCCTCGTTTCGCATGACCGTGACTTTTTACAAGGATTATCTCAAAAGGTTTTCGAATTTAAAGATAAACGAGTCCTCGAACACTTTGAAAGTATCGACGATTTTCTGATTAGAAATCGGATTGAGAATTTGAAGGAGATTGATTTGAGGAAGTGAGGGGGGTATTCAAAAAAGGAGACATTGAATATCATCCTTAAAAGTATCAGATAGTTTACTCGGGTAATGAAGACTAAAGATGTTAAGATTTATACTTAATACTTTACACTGCACTTAGTGTCTTTGTGGCAATTTAAAGGAATCTTGCGATTGCCATAAATTTTAGCAAACCAATCAACACACTTTAAAAAATATACCGTAATTTCGGCGAAACTAATATTTTCAGTTTTAAATTATCTATATGTCCGAAATCGTCGAAACACAAAGTGCAGAAGCAGTAGCCAAAATCCTCCGGGAAGCTTCCATACGAAAAATAACCTGTGACCCCATAAGGGATATTATCGGAATCACTGATCTGGCGAAAGCCTATGAAATCCAGGCGATCAATTCAAAACGCAGAATTGCGGGAGGAGCCAGGGTAGTCGGTAGCAAAATCGGCCTTACTTCCCTTGCCGTACAAAAGCAATTAGGGGTCGATCAACCGGATTATGGCTTACTCTATGACGATATGGAAGTGCTGAATGGGGGAGAGGTTTCCTGCAAAGAATTAATGCAACCGAAAGTAGAAGCAGAAATTGCTTTTGTTTTAAAAAAAGATCTCAACGCTACTTCAATCACTGCATCCGAAATGCTTTCCGCGATTGATTATGCGGTCGCTTCCATTGAAATTGTCGGATCTCGCATCAAAGACTGGAATATAAAGATCACGGATACTATTGCTGATAATGCTTCGGCAAGTCATTTTGTGATTGGCCACCGTCCCGTTCGACTAGAAAATTTCGATCTCATCAATTGTAAAATGACTTTGTTTAAAAATGGAGAACAAGTCTCTGAAGGCAATGGCGCAGCTTGCTTAGGTTCACCAATCAATGCTTGTATCTGGTTGGCGAAGACGATGGCTGCTCATGGTTCTCCACTCAAAGCCGGAGAGCTGATATTGTCTGGCGCTCTTGGCCCGATGATTTCGGTAGAACCTGGGGATCAGGTGAAAGCAGTGATTGAAGGATTGGGAGAGGTATCTGTTGGTTTTTTATCCTAAATAATTTCAAAACGAAAAAATGAATAAAACAAAAGTAGCCATCATCGGCTCGGGAAATATCGGAACGGATTTGATGATTAAAATTATTCGAACTTCTCAAGTCCTGGAAATGTCTGTCTTCGTCGGTATAGATCCGGAGTCAGATGGTTTAGACCGTGCTCGCCGAATGGGTGTTGCTACTTGTCATGAAGGCATTACCGGTCTGATCGAAATGCCCGAATGGAAAGACATTAAAATTGTATTTGATGCTACTTCTGCAAAAGCACATCTTTATAATTGGAGCTTTGTTCAAAAATTTGAAGACAAGCGGATTATTGATTTGACGCCTGCTGCGGTGGGCCCTTTTTTGGTGCCTCCTGTAAATTTTGAGGATAATATTAAGGTGAGAAATGTCAATATGGTCACTTGTGGAGGGCAGGCCACCATTCCTATGGTCGCGGCGGTTTCAAGAATCGCTAAAGTGCATTACGGAGAAATTGTAGCCTCTATTGCCAGTAAATCAGCTGGGCCGGGCACCCGCGCAAATATCGACGAGTTTACAGAGACCACTTCCCAGGCCATTGAAAAAGTCGGCGGTGCCGAACGGGGCAAAGCAATTATTGTTCTCAATCCGGCCGAACCACCAATGGTCATGCGAGATACAGTTTTTACCTTGAGTGAACAGGGGGACCGAGAGGCCATTAGGAAAAGTATCCATGAAATGGTAAAAGAGGTTCAAAAATATGTCCCTGGTTATAGCTTACATCAGGAAGTACAATTTGAAGATATCCCGGCAGATAAATCGGTTTTTATTGAAGGGCTCGGCTATCGTCATGGCCTTAAAACTACGGTCTTATTGCAAGTACGTGGAGCTGGACATTACCTGCCGGAATATGCGGGGAATTTGGATATTATGACATCAGCGGCCATGGCAACAGGGGAGAAGTTAGTCTCTTTAGAATAGATTTCTTAGCTCTTTTCTTCCCTATTTGTCATACGGTGAGCGGCTACTAACCCTCAAATGAAAATCACCATTTTATCCCGCTCGAAGTATAAATTAGGGTTTTGATAAACGTTTGTCTCTATTTTCATTCCATTTCATTGTAGAATGCCATATTTAGTTTTAATTTAGCAGGGCGAAAAAGCTTTCCTAACTAGAACTATCTATGTCTATAAAATATCTGTACAAATTATTACCGCTTCTTTTTCTTTTTTTTATCCTATTGCCAGGAAAAAGTTATGCTACGCATATCGTTGGAGGCGAGATGACTTATGTCTGTTTAGGAAATGATCAATACGAGGTGACCCTGATCGTCTATAGAGATTGTGAAACAGGAATTCCTGATTTTGATAATCCTGCTCATATAGGAGTATTTGATAGTAATAATCAATTAGTTTCCTCTATTGGAGATATGGGCGTTTTGCATATTCCGTATATCCTGGATGATACGCTTGTTCCTGTTTTGTTTGATCCCTGCCTTGTTGTTCCTCCTAATGTTTGTGTGGATGTCACGGTTTATGTTTTTAATGTGACTTTGCCATTTCTTGCGGGAGGATATAGATTAGCTTACCAACGCTGCTGCCGGAATGAATCAATTATCAATATCGTTGGGCCAGACGATACAGGAGCTACTTATACGATTGATCTTACAGAAGAAGCTATGTTGCTTTGTAATAGCAGCCCCGTTTTTAGAGAATGGCCTCCAATTTATATATGTGTCAACGAACCGATCCTTTTCGATCATGGAGCAGATGATATTGAAGGCGATTCTTTGGTCTATAGCTTATGTACACCTTATGACGGCGGAGAATCTACTTCTTGTCTTCCGAATAATGGGAATGCACCTTGTTTTGATGCACTTCAACCGTGTGGGCCGATTCCATGTCCGCCATTTAACCCTCCTTTTAATACGGTGGTCTGGAATGCGTTTTATAATGTGAATGATATGCTGGGAGGTATACCGCTAAGTATTGATCCAGTGACTGGATTTATGACCGGGACTCCAAATACTATCGGACAATTTGTGGTCGGTGTCTGCCTGGAAGAATATCGGAATGGTGTTTTAATTTCGACTACTAGAAGAGATTTTCAATATAATATAGGGCAATGTGGTGTAGCGCTTTCTTCTTTTTTTGCGCCTGAGCTTATTTGTGAAGGACTGGAGGTAACTTTTGATAACCAAAGTGAAAATGCAGAGAATTTTGAATGGTATTTCAATGATCCGGAACACCCTGATTCTATATCTACCGAAATGTCTCCCACTTTTACTTTTTCAGATTCAGGAACTTACAACATTATCCTGATCGCAGAACCAAATGGGCTTTGTACGGATACGTTCGAACAGGAAATAAATATACAATTACCTTCTTTATTCGCAGAGTTTGATTTTGGTTATGCAAACTGTACCGATAGCCTGACAATAGAGGTTACGGATTTATCCTATGATACCATTGTCGAAATAGAAAGCTGGTATTGGGTATTAGTTACTTCAAATAACCAGGTTTTAGCTACATCCGCTGAGCAGAATCCGGTTTTTGTAGTCAATACAAGTTCAACGGTTACTTTAAGTCTAACTATCACTGCGGTTAACGGTTGTGTACAACAGTTTACCCAAACTTTCCCGGCTAATATATTTTCGGAAGAAACATTTCCCGACGAGATTACTATTTGTTTTGGAAATGAAACTCCTTTAAATCCTAATCCTTTCCCTGGGGTTACCTATAACTGGTCACCACCGGAAGGACTGGATAACCCTGCTTCACCGAACCCGAACGCCTCTCCGGATACGACTACCACCTATGTCGTCTTTATCGATAATCAGGGAGAATGTGAATTATATGATACGGTCGTTGTGTATGTGGATACAGTCTTTGCGGATTTTGTAGCCGCAGTGCCCTGTGATTTCGAAGTGCAGTTTACCAATAACAGTAGCTCAAATGCAGAAAATTATACCTGGTTTTTTAATGATCCTGGCAGTCCCGGGGCTAGCTCGATGGAGGCCAATCCAAGTTATGTTTATTCGGATACCGGGACATTTACAGCGATGTTGATTGCAGATATTGGCGAATTTTGTATGGATACTGCCTTTCAGGAATTTTATATTGATGAAGCGATCCTGGTACCAGACTTTGATTTTGAAGTAATCAATTGTACAGATAGTTTTACACTGGCTTTGACAGATATGTCAACACATTCGGGAGGGTCGAGTTTTGATTGGATTTGGTATATCTCGGAAGGCGGAATGGTCATTGATTCTTTTACGGTGCAAAATCCGGAGATATCTGTGTCTACGAGTTCGTCTTATATCATTGAACTGCTAATCGAAGATGAAGATGGTTGCAAAAGTGCTATAATACAAACCATCGAAGCCCAAATTTTTACAGCAGGAATGATTCCTGATGAGGAACTTTTTTGCGCTGGTGACTCCGTACAATTAAATCCGGATCCGATAAGCGGTATTTTCTATTCCTGGTCGCCACCCACCGGTCTGAGTGACCCTGACACCCCAAGCCCTATGGCTTCTCCGGAAAGTAGCACGACCTATTTTGTTACCCTACAAGATCAATACGGTTGTACATTTAATGACGAAGTCCAACTGACCCTTAATGTCTTTGAACCACTTCTTGAAGGTTTTATAGATCGTGATACCATATATGAAGGGGATACTGCCCAGATTATTACTACCCAAAATCCTGGGTATATTTATGATTGGGAGTTTTCCGAAAGTCTGAGTGACCTTACGATTTCAAACCCTTTAGCTTTTCCAATGGAAAACACCACTTATACCCTTCATATTATTGACGAAAGCGGCTGTGAAAATACGATTCAGCTATTTTTGGTGGTAGTGGAAAGACCTTGTACCGATCCGGATATTTTCCTGCCTAATGCTTTTACTCCCAATGGTGATGGCGAAAACGATGTCCTCCGATTGATGGGCAATGGTATAGAAGAAATGCACCTGGTCATTTATAATCGATGGGGACAAAAGATGTTCGAATCTTTTGATCAAAGTTATGGTTGGGATGGTACCTTTAAAGGAAAACAACTACCGCCGGATGCTTATGGTTTTTACCTAACTGCACGATGCATTGGTGGAAATGATTATTATAAAAAAGGAAATATTACCCTACTTAAATAGGTGGTCTTCATCCGTACGATATAGCAATCGCAAGAAGAGCTTAGCTCACAAAAGGTAATCGCTTCGAATGTGAGGAAATGATTGACTACTCCTTGGGAGGTCGATTCGAAGCGATTCCACATGGGCGTAGCCCGACCACATGGGCGTAGCCCGACCACATGGGCGTAGCCCGACCACATGGGCGTAGCCCGACCACATGGGCGTAGCCCGACCACATGGGCGTAGCCCAATCACATGGGCGTAGCCCAATCACATGGGCGTAGCCCAATCACATGGGCGTAGCCCAATCACATGGGCGTAGCCCAATCACAATCGAAGCGATCTTTAATTAAAGTAGTTCAAGTCAATTTTGTGTGCCATGACCCGTACAGC
>JBLHJZ010000075.1:0-11636 GCA_047619515.1 Saprospiraceae bacterium
AAAGGAATCCCAAACTGCTCCTTCGAAGCCAGCGACAAAGCAAAAGGATATTGCAAATACATTAGAAAATAAAAAATCATCGTCCCCCAGTGACCTTATAAGAGGCAAAGATAAAAAGATAAGCGCTGCGAATAATAAGGATTCTACTAATGCCAATTCGGTTATTGCTTTCGAAGTTCTCGAGCCAATTCCAACCAAAGGGTTATTAGCTGAAGTCCAAAGCACTTCACCTGATACATTGCCATTATTGCAAACTCCTTTTACCGATTTAGAAAATAAACCGGAAGACACAAAATCAAGCAGAGGGTTTTATGCAGGTATTTCCTTTGCACCAACTTATACTGATCGACAAATCAAAATTACCGGAAACCCGGTTATCCCCAGAGGTTTAAAAAAGAATGAAATGGGGCACCTCTCGTATTCCGTGGGATTAAACCTGGGTTATAAATTATCGAATAACTGGTCGATTGAATCTGGATTTAATTATTCAAGGCTCATCCTTCAACATAATGGCAGAAAGCAAGTTCGATACTCTGCTATAGGGGAACAAATGAATAATCGGGGAGAATTTGAACGAGAATATAATTTTGACCTTGGCACTTCGAGCGGAGATGTGAATACCGATATTGCGCTGGCAAGAGATTCCGATTCCCCTGTAGTAGAAAATGAATTTATCACGCTGCAAATTAAAGCTAAACAAAACATACAATACGGAAGTATTCCACTTATCGCCAGGTATCAGCTTGGAAAAGGTAAATTACAAGTCGGCCTCAAAGCAGGTCTCGTAAATAGATTTGTCCTGGACGGGACTTTCCGGATTGAAGAGATTACTATTGCCCGAAATGATTTTAGGTTGGTTTTGAATGATCGTGTTTATCGATCTAGGCCGCTCAAAAAGATCAAAAAATATCAAGCTGATTTTTTAGTCGGAGCTGGCATCAGTTATCATTTTAATAAAAAAATGTGGCTCTCTGTGGAACCCACCTTTACCCGCAGTATCAATCCATTATACGAAACCCAGCTTTTCAAAACTTATCCGGTGGTCACTTCTCTTGACATTGGGTTTAATTTTCTTTTTTAATATTTAAAAAGAATCGGGTAATTAAATTCGACTTGGACAGATAATTCAACCAACCGAATTCCCCGAGGCTTTGCCTCGGGTGTAGCGACTTAGGATATAATAAAGGCACGAATTTTCGCGAATTACGCGAATTACTTTCGTGGTGAACGACTTCTGAGAAATCGTATTATAAATTCATCACATCTGTACAAGTTAATTAAATTAGCCCCTACAAAAATCCGCTGAAAATTTTCTCAGCGGATTTTTTATTCCTGGCAATTGCAAGATTGTAAAAAAGGAATTTTGCGATTGCCATTCTTTTATAATTTTTTTTTACCCCCAGGCAACCATTATTAAAAGTCCTGCACCATTGGTGTGTAATAAGAAATTAAGCGCATTTAAAGTATAGCTATACATTTTTAAAAATCCATTTTCAACAATTTTAAAAAAATCTTAGAAATGAAAAATTTAGTATTTGTTTTTGCAACTGTTTTTACCTTTAGCATTTTATCTTCTTGCAATAAAGATGATAATAATGTAGATTCCACGGAAGTGCTAATTGAAGAGATTACAACTTCTTCCGCCAAGCAGGACATCACTCCCGAAGACCTCCCCGCTACTACCCGAGCATTTATTGAAGAAGAGCATTTTGAAACCTATGTCGAGACGGTCTCTTTTGTCGATGGCAAAGGTTATGAAGTCACTTTAGGTACAGAAGACGTAGAGTATTTTAATCGCGATGGCGATGTATTGAGAACAGACAGAAACCCTCACCGATGCCACAGACCAGGCCCTTGTGGTGGTGGACAAAGAATTGAATTAAATGAACTTCCTGATGCTGTTACTACTTATATCGCAGAGAACTATCCTGATCAGGAAATAAAAAGAGCGAAGATCAAAGGCGATTATTACCTGGTAGGAATTACCGGCCCGACTGTACTTGTTTTTCAATTGGACGGCACCTTTGTAGAGGAAGCTTCTTTATTCCGTTTCTGCAGAGGAGAAAAAATTGACATCGCCAATCTTCCTGAGGTGATCACTAATTATATTAGCGAGAACTGTCCTGATGGAGAGATCAAAGTGGCTATTAAGATAAGTGGAAAAATCGTAGTAGGGGTACAAACTCCGGATGGACGAAAAGTATATGTTTTCAATCTGGCTGGTGAGTTTCTTTTTGAGCGCCCGTAGTGAGATATTAGGGTCACCCGCCGACCGTGTTTCATAGCTTTATAATATATAACAGGTTGATAAGTGAAGGAGGTCTTTGGGCCTCCTTTGCTTTTTTGTTTTGGCTTAGATAGTTAACTGGTAACTTCGAGTTAGCTGTTAGCTTTCTCTGAGCATAAGTTAACAGGCAACTTTAAGTTGCCTGTTAACTGCCCTCTTCAAAAATATAGCTGGCTGTAGCCAAATCTTCCAAGGCGTGGCCCACTGATTTAAAGAGGGTAATTTCATTATCGTCTTTTCTTAGATAATCGGAAGCGTTTTTACAGATTTGAAAAAGGTCAGCTTTGATGTCTTCTTTTTTTAGAATGCCTTTTTGAATAGGCATAAAAATATCTCCGGTTTCTTTGACAGCCCCTTCCAGATTGTCTACATAAATTGAACTTCTCTGAATGACCTCGTCATCTGCTTCCCGGAGAGTCGGTAGATAGGAACCTACGAGGTCGATATGCTGTCCGCGTTTCAACCATTCCCCTTTTATCAATGGCGTTTCACTCATCGTCGCAGCGGAAATTATATCTGCTTTTTCAACACCCAGTTGTAAATGCTGAATGGCTTCCACTTCAAAAGGATGGTTTTTAAAAGTCTCCGCCAGCCTTTGCCCTTTTTCAAAATTTCGACCCCATATTTGAACTTTTTTTATAGGCCGCATGGCAGCATGGGCTTCTATTAAATGAGTGGACAAATACCCTGTTCCGACCATCAACAGGGATTTACTATCTTTTCGGGAAAGGTATTGACTTGCCAGTGCCGAAGCCGCAGCGGTACGTTTGACCGTCAGGAGTCTCGCATCACATTGTAGGAGCGGTACGCCTGTTTTTATATCAAATAATAAATATAAACCCTGAATAGTTGGTAAATTCTTTTGGTCATTCTCAGGAGAGACAGTGACTAGTTTGACACCCAGATATTTTTCATTATCCCAGGAGGGCATCAGAAGTAAGGTAGAAAATTTATCCGCAATCGGATTGTCAAAATTGTGATGATGCCGTAGCGGTGTCGTATAATTTGCTGCAAAAGCTTTTTTTAAAACTTCGACGAGGGCTGGGTAATCGATTAGATCGGTGAGTTTTTGGTCTGTAAGTTGGAGCATAGCCGTTGGGTATTTGTTCTTTAAAGGTTTGCAGTCGGCAGTTCGCAGTCTGATTCGTTTTCTGAAGTTTAATATTTGGAAGTTTTTTTTTTAAAAGTCTCGAGCCCTTGTAAAAGAAAAACTTCCAAATATTAAATTGTAAAGTCCGAATCAGACTGCCGGCTGCCGACTGCGAACTTCCGACTTCCAACTCAAAATCACTCTTTCCTAAACTCCCCATCCACCGTCCGCCAAATACCCAGCGGGTTTCCATCCTTCAATTCATCCGGCAATAAGTCTTGCAAATAATCCTGATAAGCAACTGGCCGGCCAAAACGTTTGATCGCGTCGGTGCCCACTGAAGTGAATCTAGCATCGGTCGTCGCAGGATAAGGGCCACCATGATGCATGGAATGACAAACCTCCACGCCGGTAGGGACGCCATTCAAAATCATGCGGCCAACTTTATTTTCGAGTGCTTCTACTAAATTGCGTTTAGCAATAATCTCAGTGGACTCGCCCATGACGGTTCCGGTCAATTGACCATTGAGGTTTTCAACGACCTTTAGCATTTCATCATCATCGGCACACTGAACGACTAAGGTAAAAGGGCCAAAGACTTCTTCTTTTAAAACAGGATTGTCCATAAAGCCAGCACCGCTAATAGTTGCTACCGCAGGACGCCCCTGAAACCCTTCCGCTGCCTGATCAGATTGCGCCAACAGGCTTACGCCGGCTTGTTCCAGTAAAAGGTTTTTATTCTTTTCAAAATTATTACAAATCCCTTCGTTGAGCATCACTTGCGGCGTTTTATTGCTCATCGAGATGCCCAGTTGAGCTATAAATTGATTCATCGCTTCGCCGGTTTTTCCAATCAACAAACCAGGGTTCGTGCAAAACTGCCCAGCACCCAAGGTTACGGAACCCGCATATTGATCCGCAATCTCTGTTCCTCTATTTCGCAAGGCTTCGTCTAATAATAACACGGGGTTGATACTTCCCATTTCTGCAAAGACAGGAATCGGTTCCTTGCGTTTTGCAGCGGTATCAAAAATGGCTTTACCTGCTTTGAAAGATCCGGTAAAAGCAATGGCTTTAGCGGCAGGATGGCTCGCCAGTTTTTGACCAAGATCAATACCTGTTCCATTCAAAGAAGAAAAAACACCATCCGGCATTCCGGTTTGCTCCGCTGCCTGCTGGATCGCTAAAGCCACCAATGAATTAGTCCCAAGATGTGATTCATGTGCTTTTACGATGACAGGGCAACCCGAAGCCAAGGCAGCTGCGGTATCTCCTCCTGCCGTTGAAAAAGCCAATGGAAAATTACTCGCTGTAAAAACAACTACAGGCCCAAGTGGTCTCAACATTCGTCGGATGTCTGATTTAGGCAGCGGTTGCCGGTCTGGTATTGCCAGGTCGATACTTGCTTCTACCCAAGAGCCTGCTGCTGCTGCCTTGGCAAATAGTCGCAATTGTCCGATTGTACGGCCGCGCTCTCCTTTGATACGCCCTTCTGGTAATCCGGATTCCTGCATCGCTCTCTGCACTAATGCATCATCCAGTGCCAGAATTTTATCAGCGATCGCATTTAGAAATGCAGCCCTTCTTGCTCCTGAAATATTTTTATATGTTTCGAAAGCAGTTGCGGCTAAATTCATCGCTTTGTCTATTTCTTCGTCAGTGGCAATACTAAAGCTACCTTCCAGTACTCTTTGCAGCCCTGGGCCAAAGACATTCATTACGCCATCCGCTGTGCCGGTTTTGCTTATTCCTATTATGTTTCTTCCGTCCATTTTATTCATCTTGTGGTTTTTTGATCGAACTTCGTTCCTATGATCGATGCTGCGCATCTTATGATCGAACTTCGTTCTTGTGATTGATGCTGCGCATCTTGTGGTCGAACTTCGTTCTTGTGGCCTTGTGGGGTTGCGCTTCGTTATAGCTGATCAAATTTAGATAAATCTGGTCGGTTAGCGACACCGGTATTGATAATATTTAAAATTTCTTCGCGTTCGGTGCCTTCCAGGGTTAATCTGGGTGCTCTGACATATTCTGTTCCGAGCCCTGTGGCTACTTCTGCCAATTTAATATACTGTACCAATTTTGGGTGAATATCCAATTCGAGTAAAGGCATAAACCATCGGTAAATCTCAAGAGCCTCTTTGATTCGTCCCGCTTTTACTAGTTTGAAAATGACGACTGTTTCTCTTGGGAATGCATTGACCAGTCCTGCTACCCAACCGTCTGCTCCGGCAGCGAGGCATTCGAGCGCCAGTGTATCCACCCCGCAATGTATTTTATAGCGATCGCCAAAAGCATTTTTAAAGCGGATGATATTGGTGATGTCTCTTGATGATTCTTTTATGGCTTTGAAGTTTTCGATACTGGCCAGTTCTTCTAACATCGGGATGGTCACTGCGATTTTGTAATCGTGGGGATTATTATAAAGCATGATTGGGAGCGAGGTATTAGCAGCTACCGCTTTGAACATTTCAACCGTTTCTCTCGAATCCGCTTTGTACTGCATCGGTGGCAGGAGCATCAAACCATGAGCGCCAATTTTCTCTGCTAGTTGTGCTAAAGCTATGGCATCGCTTGTTCTGCGTTCAGCAATATTAAGAATAATTGAGATGCCCTCCGCTTCAATGGCAAGTGCTGCTTCTACTAATTGCTGCCTTTCATCGATGGTCAGCGTGCTGGCTTCCCCGAGGCTTCCACCAATAATAATCCCATCGACACCTGCGGCAATCTGAGCCTTGAGGTTATGTACATTAGCTGGAATATCCAACTTATGGCTGGCAGTGAATTTAGTGGTAACGGCCGGATATACGCCTGTCCAATTTACTTTCATATCTTTTTTTATTGCAAATGTAATCCAATCTGAACTTCTCCGATATTAGAATTTTATTTTTTACTGATACTATTTTGCTTTAAATACTAGTTTTTTGGATATTGTGTCTCAAAATAGTATAAAATGAAAGTTCTGCCTTTTAAAATACCGCAAAGCGAGGAGCGTTCTTTTCGAGTACAGATTGATGAGCTTCCTCATTTTTATGACCGGTTCCACCATCATCCGGAGTTACAGATCACGCTGATCGAAAAAAGTCACGGGACACTTTTGATTGGAAATTCTATCTCGTCTTTCCAGGAAGGAGACTTATTTGTGATTGGTGCCAATGTACCGCATAGCTTTCGAAACCAAGAGTCATTTTATACTTCTAAACAACTCACTGCGAAATCTATTTCTATTTTTTTTAATAAAAACTCGCTGGGAGAAGGATTCTTCAGCTTACCGGAATTAAAAAAAGTAAACGCAATTTTAAAAGAAGCGGATAAAGGAATTCGGATATCAGGCGCTGCGAATAATTTTATTCTTTCGAAAATAAGAGCCATTGAATCCGAAAAAGGAGTGCAGCGGGTTTTGACCTTTTTGGAAATATTAGCACAAATTTCTACTTCGGATGGCATTGAGCTTTTATCCAGCATTGGTTTTTCCTTGAATCCTGCGACGCTGGAAAGTAAAAAACTGGAGGCTATTTTTCAATATATTCTCGATCATTATGAGCAGCCAATCAGATTGGAAAAAGTAGCCAATATTGCCAACCTCAGTATTTCTGCATTTTGTCGCTTTTTTAAAACGAGAACCCGGAAAACTTTTTCGAAATTTGTCAATGAATTTAGGGTCTCTGTGGCTTGCAAAGAATTAATGGCTGGCAATCACAGTATTTCGGAAATTTGCTATCAGGTTGGTTTTACCAATCTCTCCAATTTCAATCGGCAATTTAAGGAGATTACGGGGTTTTCACCTTCAGGGTATGTAAATATACACCAATAGAAAAATCGGCTTCATTATTCATTCTTAATAGGCGACTTTCACGAGCCTCAGGCGGTTCCGGTGCTCACTGGGGATAAGCAATTCGTTGGCAGCTATCTGGACGGCATCTTGAAAACGGAGTTGGAGTTTTTGATTAAAAGTACTCAACACACTATTGCGATCAAATTCTCCATTGCCTCTGATGACATATTCGCTGACGGTGTTTTCGTATTTGATTTCATCATTAAAAAGTAATCTCAAAGAAGTAGGTGTTTTTAGTAGAAAGAAAGAAGAATAAATAGCATCATCATCCTGGGAATACTGTCGCTTGGGCAGAATAGCTCCCCAATGTGTCTGCCCGTCAGGATGAATGGAAATGACCATCATATCTTCAAATTGATAATCTACAATATAACCTCTTCCGTCATCACCTATATAACCTCCCCTCCTCACGTTGGTCATTGTTCTTTCCAGCAATTTGTTGCGTTCGGCAATCATGATAATGCCTCCATCTCTGCGCAGGATGATTTCTTTGACCACCGTTTCCGGGATACCTTTATTTTCTTTTACTACCTTGCCCAAAAAATCAGAGACAAATTTATCTTCAAAAGGTTTGAAGGTAAGCTGGTAAGCTTCGGTATTTTGTGATGGGATTTTCAAGAAGAAATACCCGACGGCCTTGCCCCTGTTTTTCTCTGAATACAGTCCTCCTGCGACGATATTATTATTCATATTATCATATTCAAAAAGCAAATCAAAGGTCATTTTTTCTTCCATGTTGACCTTGAAAAAACTAAGCTTTTTCTGTGGCGTCTCTGCGTCGGCATAATAAACTTCATACAGGTGTTTTTCTCTGGTGCTTTTCCGGTTATCCTTCCCCAGGATATAATACAATTCTCCATTATTAGTTACCAAAGGTTGTTCAAAATCAGCGCGAAAGGCCATATCCTCAGGGGAAAATTCATTTTTCCATAAGAGCTTCATTTCTTTTACATCAAAACAAAGCACTTCTATTTTTGTCTGTCGCTCAATACTGTATAATAGTATTTTACTCTTGTCTTCCGAACGAATAATATTGATATCCGGTGGATAAAACTGGTTGCCACAATTAAAAATCGTTGCAGAATCTATTTCATTAGCAGCAGCGTCGTATTTATTGCATTTTAATATTGTTTTTCCTTTGACCTTAAAGCGATAGACAATATTGAAATAATCAGTATTAGGGATGACCCCAAGCACTTCCGCTCTTTTCTTTTCAAACTCCAATTCTTTAGTCCAGCTCTGGTGAAGCTTTTCATTGAAAGCCTGGATTTCGTAGTCATTATTTGCTTTATCCCTATACAATAAAAAGCGATCCTTTAGCTTTCCAAGGACTTCATAAGCCTGGTCGTTTCTTATGGAAATAGGCTCGGATACGGTAACCGTCTGTGCAAGAATGGAAACAGGCATTAAAAATACTACTAGTAAAAATAAGTTTTTCATAGTTTATCCTTTTATAATGAATAACTAATCAGAAGTGCCACAAACCTTTCCTGATAGAGGTATAAATTAGGCAAAATACATCACTCCTGCAAATTAGCAATGATCTCATTCAGGTCAATTGGCTCCTTTTCAAGTACAACCTCATTTGCGACCTTGAGTAGCATTGCCTCGATAACTTTCGGATCATCTGACTTTGTCACTGCGCTATAAAGACTAAGTACTTGTTTCCTGCACAACACAGACACGTAATGTTCTTCCTGAACTGTCCGCTCGGTTTGACCTTCCACAAATTTGCTTGGCGATTCAAAATACCAATGTACTGCTTCGAGATTATTATCGGTTTTAAAGTAATCTTTTTTAAGCTCAAATTCAAAAGTGGGTTCTCGTTCTTTCAAGACCAGCTTTTCATAATCAACATAAGCTTCCAGCAATGGCTTATCTTTTTCAGAAGCATTAATGGTATCTACAAACAATCGGTTTGGAATATTAAAGAGCTGCAATAAATGATCATCAACGATATAAGTAATATTTTTCAAGTCAACGGGCTTGACCTTATCTCCTGTGATCCTTACTTTGAAAAAACTTTCAGGCTCATTGTATACCTGCACATAACCATTGCCGACATTTATATTGCCACTTCTATAGTTTTTTTCCTGTATCAACATCCTGTCTTTATAAATCCTGATGGTATGGATCATCCCTTTGGAAGTCCAAAAAGTAGATTCCTCGTCTGGCTTATCCTCTTTAAAAATCTCCACTGATTTCTTTTGCCCATTATCAAACCACTTGGTAGTCGTCCCTTCTTTGACGCCCATTTTATAATAACTTTCCAATTTGAGCGCACCGTTTTGATACCAATTTTTTACCAGTCCGTCTGTTTCGCCATTTTTATAGGGTACCTCCTGGTCTGGTTTTCCATTAGTAAACCACCATAGATGCTTCCCATCTTCCTTACCTGAGATAAAAGTCCCCTCTGACTTTTTTTGCCCGTTTTTATGCCATTCAGTACATACCCCATTGGGTTCACCTTGCACATAAGATATCTCTACTTTTTTCTGTTTCGTAGCATACCATTGGGTTTCCTTACCCTGCTGTTTTCCTTTGGCGTATTCCGCCTCATAAATCAATGTCCCATCCATTGCCCATTCCTTAATCGTACCTTGAAACAGGCCCTCTTTAATCGGAACAGACATTTTCTTCTTCCCATTGGGATGTTCTTCCGTCGCTGTTCCAGTAAAGGGAGGAATGGTATTTCTTTGATAAAACAAACCATTGATCTGATCCAATTGAAAAATGCTGATCTTATTTTTTTGACTGAAGGATAGTGTGCTTATTCCTGTCAAAACGAGTATCAAAATAAATCTATTCATGAAAATTGAAATGTTTTCTTTTAGAAGTAAAAATTTGCTTGTTTCCTGCATACTGGAAATTACGGGTAGGATCTCATTAGGTTACGAAAGCATAACGAAAGCAGTGGTCTTTTCGTATACTAACTTTGTACCTAATCAGGTTTTACCAGTTTTTAGTTGAGTTCAGGCTTCCAAATTTTCCAATCTCCAGTAAATAGGCTAATTTCACCAATTAAATTTAATATAAATCAAAAAATAGCTCTTGCCTAATGTCAAAACAAATAATAGAATGTGTCCCCAATTTTAGTGAAGGACGCGATATGTCAATCATCAAACAGATTACTGATCAGATCGAAAGTGTAGAGGGCGTGAAACTACTTGATGTCGATCCTGGAAAAGCAACGAACAGAACCGTGGTCACTTTTGTTGGCGAACCGGAAGTGGTCATAAAAGCGGCTTTCCTGGCAATCAAGAAGGCCAGCGAAATTATCGACCTGTCCAAACACAAAGGAGAACATCCCCGAATGGGCGCTACCGATGTTTGCCCTTTGATTCCGATTGCTAATATCACGATGGAAGAGACGGCAAAGTATGCCCATAAATTAGGTGAAATGGTCGGACGGAATTTGCAGATCCCAATCTATATGTACGAAGCCGCAGCGACGAAACCTGCCTGGGCCAATCTCGCTACCATTCGCTCTGGCGAGTATGAAGCACTTCCTGAAAAGTTGCCCAAGCCGGAATGGAAGCCTGATTATGGCATCGCAAAATTTAACGCTCGGGCGGGTGCTACAGCCATTGGCGCCAGAGGGTTTTTGATTGCTTATAATGTAAACCTCAACACCACCTCTGTCCGAAGAGCAAATGCAGTAGCTTTTGATGTCAGAGAACAAGGGCGGGTAAAAAGAGCAGGGAATCCGGTCACAGGGAAAGTTGTCAGCGATAAAAGTGGTGAAACGGCAAGGATACCAGGTGCCTGCAAAGCGGTGAAAGGTATTGGCTGGTATATCGAAGAATACGGCATCGCACAGATTTCGATGAACCTGACCGACATCAATATTTCCCCTTTGCATATTGTTTTTGAAGAATGCCTGAAAAGTGCACACAGCCGGGGTCTCAGAGTAACCGGCTCCGAACTGGTAGGACTTGTCCCCTTGAATGTAATGCTCGACGCCGGCAAATATTTCCTGAAAAAGCAAAATCGATCCATTGGTATCTCCGAAGACGAGATCATTAAAATAGCGGTAAAATCCTTTGGCCTGGACGAATTAGGTCCTTTCGATCCGAAGAAAAAAATCATTGAATACCAATTAGAAGACCTTAACGCGGCACCATTATTGAAAATGAATCTCAAGGAATTCGCTAATGAAACCGCCTCCGAAAGCATGGCTCCCGGTGGTGGATCTATCTCGGCTTATGTCGGTTCCCTGGGTATTTCTTTAGCAACAATGGTGGCTAATCTCTCGTCTCATAAACGAGGATGGGATGATCGCTGGGAAGAGTTTTCTGATTGGGCTGCAAAAGGACAGGCCATCAAAGATGCCTTACTCAAAATGGTAGATGAAGATACCGATGCTTTCAATAAGATCATCGACGCTTTCCGGCTGCCTAACACCACTGAAGAGGAAAAAACTG